>DVMG01000108.1 GCA_018715105.1 Candidatus Ventricola intestinavium | reverse complement strand
GAATCCGTTGCCGCGCTGTCTTCCGGGGTGAACACGAGCGCCCCTCCGGCGGGAGAGGTACCGGGCAGATCCTCCGCCACAGCGATGGAAAACGCCAGCAGGACAGCCGCGAAAGAGAGGAGCAGAAAGCGCTTCATATTTCCAAAACCTCCGTGAAAAATGTCGCATCATCGGGCATTTGAATAGATAGTGTCAGTATATCAGGTCATGGGGGAAAAGTCAACGTCCACACGGGGTTGAAAGGTTGCCAAGGGTGCCGTATAATGGGAAATGCCGTGGGAACGGCATCCGGCCGGCTTGAATCATAGGCCGGCCGTGACGCCGCGCAGACGAAAAGAAAAGCGCCGCCTGGAAAAGAAGGCCGGCGGCAGAGCGGGGCAATCGTGGAAAGAGCGAAGCCCGATTAAGAGGAATGAAGAGCAATCCGATGAAAGGAAGGCCGTTTTATGGAGAAGATACGGATCGTTGTGCTGGATAGCTATGCGCTGTGTGCCGGGGAGCTGTGCTTTGCACGGCTTGAAAAAATGGGGGATCTGCGTGTGTATGAAAGGACGCCCCAGGAGCTGGCGGTGGAGCGGATCGGGGATGCGCAGATTGTGCTGACCAACAAAGTGCTCATCACACGCGAAGTGATGGAAGCCTGCAAAGAGATCCGGTATATCGGCGTGACAGCCACCGGCTACAACGTCGTGGACGTGCGGGCCGCCGCGCAGCGCGGCATTGTAGTGACCAATGTGCCAGCCTATTCGACACAGGCTGTGGCCCAGCACGTGCTGGCTCTGCTCCTGCACAGCCTGAGCCATGTGGCCAATTACGACGCATGCGTCAAACAGGGAAAATGGATAAGCAGCCGCGACTTTTGTTTTTATGATGCGCCGATGGAAGAGCTCTCCGGCAAGACGATGGGCATTGTCGGCTTTGGCAGCATCGGCCAGAGCGTGGCGCGTATCGCCCTGGCGATGGATGTGCATGTGCTGGTGCATACCCCGCATCCCAAACCTGAGTGGGAGGAGCGCGGCGTGCGCTTTGTTTCTCTGGATGAACTGTTGGCTGAAAGCGATATCCTCACGCTCCACTGCCCGCTGACGGAGCAGACGCGCGGCATGCTGGGCAAAGCGGCGATTGCCCAAATGAAGAAGGGTGTGCGCGTGATCAACACAGCACGCGGCCCGCTCGTTGACGAGGAGGCCATGGCCCATGCGCTGCAGGAAGGACGGGTGGCATGCTATATGGCGGATGTGCTCAGCACAGAGCCGCCCGCTGCGGACAATCCGCTTCTGCAGGCTCCCCACACGGTCATCACCCCTCATGTGGCCTGGGCGCCCCGGCAGACACGCGAACGGCTGCTTGCCATCGCGGAGGAAAACGTGCATGCGTTTCTTGAAGGAAAACCGGTTCATGTGGTGCGCGCATGAGCAGAAGGCTGCGCGGCATTGCCTTTGATCTGGATGGCACGCTGCTTGATACGGAAAAACTGTATCGCCGGTTCTGGGTGGAAGCGGCGCAAAGACGGGGCTATCCCATGCAGGACCGGCATGCGCTGATGATTCGATCCATGGCGGCTTCCCGGGCGGAAGCGCTGTTAAAGCAGGCCGTCTGCCCGGATTTTGATTATCATGGTGTGCGTGCGCTGCGCCGGAAGCTGATGGATGAATATGTGGACAGAGAAGGCGTGGAGGCCAAACCGGGGATGCTTACGCTGCTGCGCGAAGCCCGAAAGCGCGGCATGCGCATGGTTCTGGCGACGGCCACGCCGCAGGCGCGTGCCCGCCAATACCTCAGCATGGTCGGCGCTATGGAATACTTTGACGCAGTGGTCTGCGCGGACCAGGTGCCCTGCGGAAAGCCTGCGCCGGATATCTATTGGATGGCGGCGCGGTGCCTGGGCCTTCCGCCGGAGGAAGCCATGGCGGTGGAGGATTCCCCCTCCGGCGTGCGTGCGGCGCATGATGCGGGCTTTTTTACCGTCATGATCCCGGATCAGGATCAGCCGGATTCGCAGACCCGCGCGCTGTGCGATGCGGTGCTTCCGACGCTGAAGGACGTGATTGCCCTGCTTTGAAAAGCGAATACATGGGGAAAAACGCGGCTATCTGTTGATTTCTTCCAGAAATCTGATATAATTTAAGGAGAGATACTCCAGCGCAACGGGAAAACAGGCAGGAGGGATCAGTGTGGAGAATCGCGTTATCACCATCAACCGCAGCTATGGAAGCGGCGGAAGAAAGATGGGCAGATTGCTGGCCAAGGAACTGGGCTTTGAGTATTATGACCGGGAAATCCTGCGCATCGCGTCTGATGAGAGCGGAATCAGCGAGGAGCTGTTCAGCCAGGTGGACGAGATCAAGCGCATGCCGCTTTTGCGCATCGCCCGCGAGGCATACACGGGGGAGGTTATTCCGCCGGACAGCGATGACTTCATCTCCAATGAGAATCTCTTCCGGTATCAGGCCAAGATCATCCGCGAACTCGCTTCCACACGCAATTGCGTGATCGTGGGCCGGTGTGCCAACTTCATCCTGCGCGGGTGGGAGAATGTGCTCAATGTGTTTGTCACCGCGCCGGTGGTGGACTGCGTGCGCCGCGTGATGGAGACGGACGGCCTCAATCTGGAAGAGGCGGAAAAGAGGATTAAAAAGATCGACAAGCGGCGTGCGGAGTATTATAAATACTTTACAGGCAG
>DVMG01000107.1 GCA_018715105.1 Candidatus Ventricola intestinavium | reverse complement strand
GCAACAATTTCCGGGTTAAAGTCCGTACAGGAATCCGTCAAAATGGTGTACATTGAAAAGTCCTCGCTTTCCTTCGTCTATGCGCCTGTTTCCATGTTTCCGTGAGGCAAACGCGCTTTTCACAGGCATTTTCACAGCCGCAGTCATGTATAATTCGCGCTGTTTTCCATCTTTTCCTGCATCGTCATGGAGATTTCCGGGTTTTTTACAAGGATCTGTATGCTCAGCCCGCGTTCCTGGGAATGCATGCTGACCGCCGCGGCAATGCCCTGCGCGTTGAGCTGCTGGGCAAGCCTGTCCGCTGCTTCCATCGCCTCGCGAATGGCACGGCGTTTGCCCGTTCGCGGCCGCTTCTCCTGTTCCTGTTCCCGTGTCGCGGGCGGCATGATCAGGCGCCGGGCCTGCCGGGGAGTCAGATCCCGCTGCGCAATGATGGAAGCGGCCTCCTGACGCCTGCGTCCATCGGCCACGCATAAAAGCGGCTCTGCCTGTTCAAGGGACAGCGCTCCCCGCCGGATTTCGGATAAGGTGTTCTCATCCATCTCCAGCATGCGCAGGCGCCTGGCAATTTCCCCCGGCGGAAGGGCACAGCACGCCTGGATGCGTTCCGCGCCCAGATGCCTGAGCATCTGCGCCTCGTCAAGAAAATGGGCGGGCACGCGCGTTGCGTGCTCCTCCATAAAGCAGGCCGCGGCCTCCTGCGCGCCGCCCTCAAAAAGCAGCGCGTCAATCTGTTTCATGCCCAGCATCCGGCAGGCCAGCACCCTGCGTGCTCCGCAGACCAGGGTATACCGGCCCGTCTGCCCGTCCCCCCGCACGACAACCGGCTGCAGCAGTCCGTGTTTGGCGATCGAGGCGGCCAGCACAGCGATGGAAGGATCCTCCTCCTGCGCCCGTGCGGCAATCATTCCCCCGCCTACATCCTGAATCCCCACGCGGATTGCGGTCAGGCGCGGTTTTCCCCCGTCTTCCTCCCATGCATGCCTTCTTTTTTTCAAGCGGCTCACTCCCATCGCGGCAGACATTGCCGTGATGAAGTATATGCCGTTCACCGCCCGTTTGATGATGGCGGATTCAGATAGGTCTTCACGCGTATATCGTCTTTGCCCAGCCAGAGGGTGATGCATCCTGCCTCATCCGTGCGGTAGAGGGCCGCGCCGGCATCCTCCAGATCCTCGAGCACCCGTTCAGCCGGGTGTCCATAGCGATTGCCGGCACCTACGCTGATGATCGCAATAGACGGCGTTGTTTCCTCAAGAAACCGGCGGCTGGTGGCGTTTTTGCTGCCATGATGCGCAACCTTGAGCACATCGCAGTCCGGCGGATCCTCCATTTCGCTGTCCAAAGGCAAATCGCCTGTCAAAAGCAGCGCACAGTCCTCGGTCCTGGAAAAGAGAGCCAGGGAGCGTTCATTGGATCCGCGGAGCGACTCATCCGGGGAAAGCACGTCAAAGCATACGCCGGCCGCCTGGATCCTGTCTCCCGCCGTCACATACTCCACAGGCACCTCTTTTTGCCGGGCGAGGTCCAGCGCGTCGAGCACGGCCTGTGAGCCCACGTCCTCCTGCGCGCGTTCGGCCAGGATAATCCGTCCGACATCCACTTCTGAGCGCAGCAGCGTGCCAAGGGCTCCCGCATGATCCTCATCAAGATGAGAAAGGATGACCGCATCCAGAAAAAGCCCCTCGTGACGGATGTAGCGCAGCGCATCGTAGCGGTCCTTCGGGCCGACGTCCACCATGACGGCTTGCCTGCCGCTGCGCAGCAGCGCGGCGTCTCCCTGCCCCACATCCAGCTGCACGTAGCGAGCGGCCGGATTCAAGCGCGGCAGATAGCTTCCCGCAAGAACCAGAAGGCATGCCGCTGCGGCCCGGCGCCTGCCGCGGCCAAGCCGAATCGCAGGGCTGGCCAGCGCCATGACCAGCGCGCACAGGGGCAGCGTCCACGCAGGAATCGCCGGCAAACGCCAGATGCCGCCCGGCCAATCCGAAACAAGCAGGCTCAGCCATTCAAAGAAAACGGCCGGCAGCGCCAGCAGCGCCGCACAGCCCTGCCCCAGCGCAGGGCAAACCGCGCCCACCGCCGTGCACAAAAGCCCGCCTGTCATCAAAACCGGCATCAGCATGCCCGTGATCAGATTCATCGGCAGGGAAAACACCGGCACATATCCATAGAGCAGCAGTTGCATGGGGATTGCCGCTGTCTGGGCACACAGGCTGACGCTCACCGCCGCGGCCGCGCCCGAAAAACGGCGGGCGCAGGACACATGCCTGATCAGCCATGCATTCACGCCGTTTGCAAGCAGCACGATGCCCAGCACCACCAAAAAGGAAAACTGAAACGAGGCCGTCATGGCCACGGGCGGATTGCAAAGCGCCAAGATTCCCGCCGCTGCGGAAAGAGCGGTGAGGGCATCATACCGCCTTCCCCGGAAAACAGCCCATGCGCGAAGCATCGCCATGATCAGCGCGCGAAGGGTTCCCGGGGATCCGCCCGTCAGGCAGGTAAAGAAGATCAGCAGCGCCGCCTGCCAGAAAAAACGGGCAAACCGCCCCAGCGGCAGGCGCCGCAGCGCACGGGCGATTCCCATGGCCAGAAAGCTCAGATGCATCCCGGAAACGGTCAGGATATGAACCGTGCCGGTCAGGCGCATGGCGGCCACCACCTGCGCATCCATTTCCCCGCGTTCCCCCAGGAGAATCCCCTGGTAAAGCGGCGCTTGGCGGCCAAATATGCGCTCGATGTGCGCAAGCAGCGCTTCCCGCACCGTGCGTATCCATTCTCTCAGGGAAAAAACAGCTTCCCCTTCCGCCTCCC
>DVMG01000106.1 GCA_018715105.1 Candidatus Ventricola intestinavium | reverse complement strand
GGCCCTGCGGTCCTCACAATGCGCAAAGCGCTCGATGAGCAGGCTGTAGATGCGCTCATCACCCGGAAAATTGCTCAGAATATCGGCAAAGATATCCCGTCCCGCCTCGTGGGCGCCTTCAAGCGCGTTAAGAATCGGCGCCACGGCGTCTTCCCCCATGGATACGAGCGCCTCCGCACACAGATCCCCTTTTTCATCGGGATGATCAAGCCCCGCGATGAAGTCGATATACCGCTGCATGGGGGCCTGGCTTTCCATCTCCCTGAGCAGCGAGATGGCCGTCATCTCCATCTCCTCCGGCTGATCCCCGCGTTCCAGCAGCGCAAGCAGCGCGCGCTCTGCCGGCTCTCCCAGCGCCGTGATGCGCTCAAGCAGCAAATCGGGAACGGGTACATGCTGATCCGTATAGGCACACAGCCAGTCAACCAGCATCCCCGCGTCATCAAACTGCTCAAAGTAATCCTGCGGCGCTATCCCATCCAGAAATCCGGCGGGCTTTGCCAGGAATTCCATGTAGATATCGGGCATCATCCCCTCGATGACATCCATGTTGTTGCCGTATTTCTCCGCGTTTTCCTTCATCCATGCACGCATATAGCGTTCAAACTGCTGGTCAAAATCCAAGCATTTCATCCTGAGTCCTCCTATTCCCCGGCGCTTTCCCGTTTTTCGGTCCTGTGCGCAATCCGCATCAGGCGATGCACAAACACCCGCATCAGGCGGACGGACACGCCGCTTTTACGGGCGATCACGCGTTCGCTCACCTTCCTGCCCGAAAGGCTGTGAAACGCCGTCTCCAGCGCGGCCGCGCAGGCCGCCTGCTCCCTTCCCCGCGGCACGCCGTAGGCCTCCAGATAGGCGATATACAGCGGCAGGAGCACCTGCGGCGCCTCTGGGAAGGAGGGCATCAGCGCGTCGGCCGCCGCCTGCACAACAGGCTGCGCGCCGTCGGAGATCCCACCCTGCCTGGATGCGCCGCCCGCCGCCAGGCGCAGCAGGCGCCCGCCCATGTCCACGTCATAGGGCCGAAAGCCGTCCTTAGCCGTCAGGGCCTGAAGAATGCCGTATTTGATCCCGTCGCTCACCTGGGGATCGGTCAGCGCATCCAGCAGCACCTCGCGCGATGCTTCGGTATTCAGCCCGCTCATCAGAATCAGCGCAATCATGGGGGCATAGGGTCCCGACATGCCCGACCGCATTGCCCACGCGCTGAACTGGCAGAGGATCCGCTGCTCGTCTTCATTCTCCCTGAGCGCATCGCTGTCTTCATAAAGCGCGGAAATCATGTGCGTCACGCGCGCAACAGCCTCCTGCCTGGGCACATCCATGCCCAGGGAGAGCCTCTCCTTGGGCATTCGTCCCTCGCGTGTCATGCGATAATAAACCTGGCACACCGTGTCTTCCGGCAGCAGGCCGCAAAGCCTTCCAAACAGACGGCTTGCCTCGCGCAGGTTCCCTCTGTTGGCCAGCGCACAGGCCCGAAGCGACATCGCCCGTGTGCAGAAGGGCTCACGCCTCAGCATGGAGCGGGTGAGTTTCAGCGTCAGGCCGTCCTCGCCATGCTTCGCGCTCTCCGTCGCCACGCTCAGCATTTCATCCCACGTCGCAGCGCGCAACGCGCCCAGATAGAGCATCCGCCGCGCCCGTTCTCTTTCCCCCGCGGCGTAGAGCGCATCCGTCAGCACGCAAATCGTCTGCACCCGCGCAGGCGCCATGGCATACGCAAGCTGCGCCGCGTCAACGGCGCCGGGCACGTCGTCCAGCAGCAAGGCGCAGCAGGCCATCAGCGTCATGCGCTGCGCCGTCGGGCCAAAGCGCATCGCATGGGAGAGCGTGCGCCGGGCTGCAAAAGCTTTCCCGTCCTGCAGGCGTTCCACAGCGCGCCGCTCCAGCGCGCGGGCGCGGCCCTTGCGCGTGACGGGGGCGGCCCGCAGCAGTTCCTCGCGCAGCTGCTGGCCAAGCAGGGTGGAAAGAGACTCCGACACCTGCGCGCGATCCGTCATCTCAAAGCGCTCGAAATAAGAGGCCGCGCGCCTGAGATCGGCATGCTGCGCGCTTGAAAGCGCCAGATGGAACAACGCCTGCGCGGTATGGCGGCCGCCCATGCGCATCACGCGCAGATAAGCCCTGGCCGCCTCCTCTTCACATCCCATTTCGTCATAGACACGGGCGAGCTCCATCTCAATCTCCTCATTTCGCCCGAACTGCTCTCTGGCGCGCGAAAGCAGTGCCATCGCCTCGTCATAGCGTCCCGCCAGACGGTGCTTTCCCGCGCGCGAAATCCAGTACGCCTGCGGGCGCTCCATGGAAACCACGTTGCTCATGACACTCCTCCTTATGCCGCCGGACGCAAAGGCCGGCCGGTCATTCCCGCTTTTTCCCGCGTTCAAGCAGCGCCTCAAGCTCCCGGCCTGAAAAGGCATACCGCCTGCGGCAGAAGTGGCAGGCCACCTCGCATCCTCCCTGCGTTTTTATGAGGTCACGGATCTCGCTTTCCCCCATCGAAAGGAGCACGCGCTCAATATAATCGCGCGAACAATCACATGACAGGCGCAGGGGCATCTCTTCCAGAATCTGCGGTTCAAGCCCCCGCAGGCAACTTGAAACAATCTCCTCAAGCGTCATGTCGTCCAGCATCTGTGAAATGGATGAAAACAGCTCCGCCCGGATTTCCAGCTGGGAAAGCAGCTCTTCCTGGCATCCAGGCATGACCTGAATGAGGATGCCGCCCGCAGCGAGCACCCGCTCCCCCACCAGCGTGCCCAGCGCGCAAAGCGAGGGCGTCTGCTCGGATTCCAGATAATACATGGCCAGGTCTTCCGCCACTTCCCCGGAAACCAGCGCCACGCGGCCCACATAAGGCTCGCCAAAGCCGTAGGAACGCATGACGGTCAGCTGTCCGTCCCGGCCCAGCGCGCCGCCTACATCCAGTTTCCCATTGGCCTTGAGCGGCAGCTCCACCTGGGGATGCTCAACGGTTACCTTCACCGCCCCATTCGATCCGGCGACGGCGCACAGCGGCCCCGCCGGCCCGCCGCCGTTGATCGTGATGGTGATGCGGTCCCCTTCGCTTTTGAGATTGGCGCCCATGATGGCCGCCCCCGCGATCATGCGGCCCATGGCCGCGCTGCACGTGTTGCTCGCCTGATGAATATCACGCGCTTGCTGCGCCATTTGGGTTGTATCACACAGGAACACGCGCGCCTGCCCGCCGCCCAGCGTCAGGCGCAGCAGCCTGGATGCTTTGTCTGCCTTTTTTGTCTGCATGGTCTCATGCCCCCTTTGTTTTTCATCGCGGCCGTCGTGCGCAGATGTGGATGCGCAGGTCATCCGGCGCCGGCTCCCTCTCGCGCATTTCCCCCAGCGTGCGCACCTGCTCAAACCCCGCGGCCAGAAGCCACGCCGTCAGCTCCTGCTCGCTGTGCGCCCTCTGCCTGTGCTGCTCGCGAAAACGCCGGTAACGGCCATCCGGCTCCCGCACAAAAAACGTGAGATCCATGCTCAGGACATGCGTCTGCCTGTTCAGATGGTTCTGCCAGAGCAGGGCGAGGCCGTCGCGCTCTTCGCCAAAGAAGGCGTCGCCCATCGTGTCCTCCAGCTTATGCCGGGTGGAGCAGTCAAAACACAGCGTTCCACCGGGGACAAGCTGAGCATAGGCCGCGTCAAAAAAGGCGCGCACATCCTGCGGGCTGGTCAGATAATTGACGCCGTCGCACGTGGCGAGCACCGCTCCCACGCGCCGCGGAAGCGCCAACCTGCGCATATCCTGCCGGACAAACGCAGCCTCCACCCCCCACATGCGCGCCTTTTCCTCCGCCTTGCGCAGCATGGACAGGGAAAGATCCACGCCCGTCATCGCGATACCCGCCCGGGCCAGGCGAACGGTCAGGCTTCCCGTGCCGCAGGCGCACTCGGCCGCGCGCTGGGGAAGGCGGCCCTGTGCGTCACGCAGAAGGGCGAGATAGTGTTCCGCCCATGCGTCATAGTCGTAATCGTCCATCAGCGCGTCATACACATCGGCAAAGCCCCCGTATGCCGCCGTTTCACCGTCATGGTTCATTCTATTCCTGATTCCTGTCTTTGTCCATGTGTGCCGAAATGCCGCCAATGCGCCCGCTCTCTTTGGCGGACAGGCCGGCCCAGCCGACTTCCAGCACGCGCTCCAGCAGCCCGGCGGCTTCCGCCGCGCGGTATTTGTTGCGCTCCCGCTGCGTCGGCGGCACAAATCCTTTGGCCATTTTTTCACCCCCCGGCATCATTCTGGCCGGAGGCGCACGCTTTCATGTAAGGCTGTCCGAGCGCCGGCCCGGTTCCCTTTCATTCTTCCTCTTCGTCCTCTTCATCCTCTTCATCAAGCAGGGCCTCATCCGCATCCACCGGGCGCAGGCCCTGCCTCACAACCGCTCCCTCAATGTGCGGATTGAGATACCGGTCGAACACGCTGTTTGCGAAGGATGCATACACCAGCCGGGAAAGGGCAAAGCCGAAAAGCAGGTAATACAGCGAGACCCCCAAAATGGCCACGCCGCTTCCCGTGAGCACGCCGACCGCCAGAATGAAAATCGGAATGAGTGTGATCATGCGGGCAAGCAGCATGTGCGGCAGGCGCGCACAGCTCATCAAAAAGGCGTTTCTCAAAAGGTTTTTAAAGCTCAGCTCATAGCCGACCATCATCGGATAGAGCAGCGGCAGCATGATTACATAGATCAGCACGGCCGAGAGCACCACGATCATCGGCAGGAACATCAGCGCATTGCTGCCGGCCATCCCGCCGTAGTAGGAGACGGCCGTGTAAGCGATCACCGGCACAACCGCCGTGATGAGCGACACGCCCAGCGCCTGTTTCCAGTTGGATTTAAAGGCATCCTTAAAGTCCGAAAAGAGAAAGGCATGCTGGTCGCGCGCCCAGTTGCGCATGACATAGGCGGCTCCTGCGGAAGACGGCCCTGTGATCGCCAGACACGGAATGAGCCCCAAAAGCCACATCATGCCATATCCGGCCACCGTTCCCATCAGCTCCTGCGCGCCGCCCTCGGCGGTGAGCATCGCCTCCGCGTCGATGCTCTGCAGGGCAAAAAGATTGAGATACGTCCACAAGATGAAGGGGATCCAGAATACGAGCTGAAGAAGGTTGACCTTCACCAGGTCAAAAATGTGATCCTTGAGCACCATGAAAAACAGCGAAACGCGGTTCTTCGGCATGTCCATCTCGCTGTAATCCCGCTTTCCGGCTTTGCCGTAATACAGCCTGTCAAATAATCCCATGGTTCTTTCCTCCCGTATTCTTAATCCGTATAGGACACAAGGCCCGCAAAAAGCGCCAGCCCGGGCACCAGCGCCGCCTCATCAAAATCAAACGTGGCGGCATGCAGCGGGCTTCTGCAGCGCTCATCCATGCAGCCGCAGAACACAAATACGCCCGGCACTTGGAGCTGATAATAGGAGAAATCCTCGGCCACCATGCGCGGCTTTGCCTGGACAAAGCGCTCCCCCAGCAGCGCGCGCACCCGCTCAAACTCCACGGGATCGTTCTGCACGCAGGGATAGTAGACGCGCCGGATAAACTCTGTGCTCACGCCGAACGCCGCCTCCACGGCCTTCAGATCCCGGCGGATATGCCCCTCCAGCGCTTCATACACGTCGTTGGAAAACGTGCGGACAATGCCCTCCATCCGGGCGTGCCCGGCCAGGATATTGCGCTGCTCCCCTGCCTCCACGCGGCCGATGGTCAGCAGCGCGCTCTGGCAGGGATCCACGCACCGCGCCACGGTGGTCTGCAGGAGCGTGAGCAGATGCGCCATGGCGCTGACCGCGTCATGCCCCAGGTGCGGCGTCGCCCCGTGTGCGGCCTGCCCGTTGATGATCAGATCCATTTCACACGTCTGCGCCATCAGCGGCCCCGCGCAGGCGGCCACCTTCCCCTTGGGCACATCCGGCATCATGTGCATGCCATAGATCACATCCACATGCGGGTTCTCAAGCGCTCCCTCGTCGATCATGCGCTTGGCGCCGCCCGTCGTCTCTTCCGCAGGCTGAAAGAGCAGCACCACATCGTCGGCAAGCCGGTTTCTGTGCGCGCAGAGCCACTGCGCAAACGCGAGCAGATTGGCCATGTGCCCGTCATGCCCGCAGGCGTGCATAAATCCCGCATGCCCGGAAGCAAAGCTGCATCCGGTTTCCTCCGTCACGGGCAGCGCATCCATATCCGAACGGAAGGCGACGACACGCCCCTGCCCGTTTCCGCGAAACACCGCCCGGATGCCCGTTTGAGCAAACGTGCGCAGATCATCCGGGCACGTTTTAGCCAGGTGCTCCATCAGGTATTCATGCGTCTTATATTCCTGATAGCCCGCTTCCGGAATGCGGTGCAGCGCACGGCGATGCGCGCGCAGGCAGGATTCATAGTCCGCAGCTTCCCGCTCAATGGTTTTCATATCCACTCCGGCCATCCCCATTTCCGTCTCTTTTTTTGGCCTTTTTCCAGGACATCTATGCGCCTGACGGCCGGTCCTTCACCCGGTCCGCCCCGGTTCGGCGCCCGTGCTCGCGGCCCGTTGAGT
>DVMG01000105.1 GCA_018715105.1 Candidatus Ventricola intestinavium | reverse complement strand
CAACGGCGCCCTGTCTTCCATGTGACAGAGCATGTGACAGCGCCTGATACCGCTGCGGATTTCTGCTGCGGCGCCGAAGCATTTCTTCGCTTCGGCGCTCTTTTTTATGTTCCGGCTTTTCCGCCCGCCTGAATTCTGGTATAATGCTTTTATCCATACGCGAAAAGGAGAGATGCGCATGCGCGCTTACGAACGCTTTTTAAACTATGTGGCTGTCCACACCACATCCGCCTATGGCACGGGCAAAGCGCCGAGCACGGAGTGCCAGCTTGATCTGGCCCGCCTGCTTGTGCGTGAGATGGAGCAGCTTGGGCTTGAAGGGGTTCATGTGGATGATTATGGAATCGTCTATGGCTTTCTGCCCGCGACAGAGGGATGCGAGGCCCGGCCTGCACTGGGCTTTATCGCCCACATGGACACGTCTCCCAGCTATGGTGGTGAACACGTCAACCCTCAGATTTTTGAAAATTATGACGGCGGCGATGTTCTTCTCCGCGGCACGGGCGATGTGCTGAGTGTGGAAGCCTTCCCCTCGCTGCGCAGCCTGAAGGGCATGACGCTCATCACGACGGATGGCACCACGCTGCTCGGCGCAGACGACAAAGCCGGCATCGCCGAGATCCTGACCGCCTGCGAATCGATCATCCGCTCCGGCAAGCCGCACGGCCGGCTGTGCATTGCCTTTACGCCGGATGAGGAAATCGGCGCCGGAGTGGACCACTTTGATGTGGAAAAATTCGGGGCCGACTTTGCCTACACAGTTGACGGCGGCGAAGAGGGCGAAATCGCTTATGAGACGTTTCATGCCTGCTCGGCGACGGTTCGAATCTCCGGGGTAAGCGTGCATCCTGGCTCCTCCAAGAACACCATGATCAACGCCGTGCTCGTCGCCATGGAGTTGAACGCCCTGCTGCCGGCGGCCGACATCCCCCGGTTGACGGAAGGATATGAGGGCTTCTTCCATCTGGAGAGCATGCAGGGCGATGTGGAACATGCCCAGATGCATTACATCGTGCGCGACCATGACCGCGCCTTTTTCGAGCACCGCAAACAGATGCTCCGGCATGCGGCCAAGACGATCAACGAGCGTTACGGCGCTGAAATCGTTTCTTTGTCCATTCAGGACAGCTATGCAAACATGGCGGAGAAGATCCTCCCGCACATGGAGCTGGTTGAAAATGCCAAGCGTGCCGTTTCCGCAGCAGGCATGACCCCGCGGGTGGAGCCTGTTCGCGGCGGCACAGATGGCTGCCGTCTTTCCTACATGGGGCTTCCCACGCCCAACCTGTGCACAGGCGGTTACGCCTTCCACGGCCGGTTTGAGCACATCGCGGTGGAAAGCATGGATCGCTGCGCCAAAATGGTTGAGCTTCTGATGCTTGGCCAATAAGTTTCTTTTCCCGTCCCGCTGAGAGAAGGTCTTTTAAACGCCCAACAGGCAGGGAGCAGGCGATGATGTGCGCCTGCTCCCTGCCTGTTTTTCGGATTCCGGTCTTGATTCCTGCGTTGCCATGCTCTTTTGCAGCCCGGTTATTTCTGCTCCGTGAAGTATACGGCCCGCGCCACGGGGGCATCCTCCTCATTCCCGCTGGACGTATAGGCGCCATCGGCCGGCAGGCTGATGCCCTCGCCAACCAGGTAGAATGTGATGATCTCCCCGGCCTCCATCTCCGCCTCCGGGGTCAGCACGACATAAATCGGATCACACCACACCCCTGTGGATGGATTGGTCACGCACACCAGCGCACACGGGCTGCCATCATAGTCGGTGAATTCCATCACTTTGCCGCGGAATATAAACTGGCTGCCCGCATAGCGCTCCACATGGGCGGCAAAATCATCATAGGCCAGGCTGATCATCTTCAGCCTGAACTGCTCGATCTGTTCCCGCTCCGTCAGCTCTCGTGTGAGCGTTATATCCAGGGTTGTTTCCGCAAAGCCATCCGCCTTTGCGCGCAGGGTATAGCCCTGCGTTCCCGCGCTGCGCATGGAGACGCGGATGCTGAACACACCGTTTTTCCCCGCGTTGACATGGGTGCTCACCCGCTCTCCCGTGAGGTAGACGGTCGCGCCGGGTTCCGTTATGCCGCGCACCGTTACACTTTCTCCCGTAAACGTCGGCGTCTCCGGCTCCGTCACCTCCAGACGCGCCGCCACCATCTGATAGCGGACGGCAAGCGTCACACTGGCTTCGCCGCTTTCAACCGTCAGGCGAAGATCCCCCTCTTCCGGAAGCGTCACCTGCATGGAGAATGTGCCGTCCTTTTTAGCCGTGGCCTTGCCCAGCTGCCGCTCTCCCACCCGCACGGCGACCTCGGCCGATGCCTCCGCTTTTCCGGATACGCTGATCTTGGCGCTGCTTGTAAAAGCGGGCACTCCTTCCACCGTCAGGCCGCCCTGGCTCGAAACGATTTCCGCCACGCCGGGCGTGGGCGCGGGCGTGGGGGACGGCGTGGGTTCGGGGGTGGCTGTCGGCGTAGGCGACGGTTCCGAAATGCTGGAAAGAAGCTTCATTCCGGAAAGCAGGCGCTCCATACGCGCATCGTCTTCCTGCTCCGGCGCACGGCCCACAAGGGTCTGCGTCAGCATATACATCCGTCCCAGATGAAGCGTGGCATACCGCAGCGTATACACCGGCATGGAGGCATACATCGACGAAGAGGTCAGCCGCACGCATTCGGGCGTGCTGTCCACCCATTCGCAGGATTCGTACAGACCGCTTTCCTCGAATTGAGCCAAAAACGCATCGCGCTGCTCCTTCGTGAGCGCCTCCATGCCCTCTGCATCGCTGAAATCTCCCGCAGGGGTGACGCTGACAGCGATCTGCCCGCCCTCATCCGGAATCACTTCCATCACAATGCCGGATGCGATATAACTGGCCAGCACGGCCTCCTGCGTCGTTCCCAGCGATTCAAGAAGCTCTTCGTGTTCATGAAGGTTTGTCTGGGTCAGAACGGTTTCATTCTCCTGCTGCGTATAGCGAAAACCCTCGTATGGAAATACATAGGTTGTGCTCTCGCCAAGCGCGGTCTGCGCGCAGGCCGCCAGCACCGCGGCGCATGTGAGCGCCGCAATCCACTGCTTCATTTTCGTGATCCCCCTTTGTGGGTCCATCTCGCATTCCAACATGCAGATTATACCATATACGCTCCGCTTATGACAAGAAGTCCATGGAGCCCTCCCTTTTTTCAGAGAGCTCACGCCCCATGGCCATGAGCTGAGCCAGAGCAAAACACATCACCATGTTCATCACGCTCATCGCTCCCCATGGCGCGCTTTCCATCATGCCGGTGGCCAGCGAAGCGACGACAACCATGCACATCCCGCGTCCGCCTCTGCAGCCGCCTTTTCCCTCTGCAAAGAAGACGTGCCGGGCTTTTGCAAAAACAAGAAGCAGAAAGAGGACCTGCAAAGCAAACCCAATCAGGCCAAAGTCCGCGATATACTGCAAATAGGTGTTGTGCACGGGCGCTGATCCGCTTTCCTCGTGCACGGTTCCTTCCACAATCATCCTGCCCGTGCGCCCAACGCCATTCCCCAGAAACAGGTATCGCGGATTTCCCCCCCAGTAGGCGAAGAGATTGCGCCACAGATTGGTTCGATCTGAAAACGTGGCATCCACGGGCGCGCGCGCATGAAGCTGCGCTTGGGTTGCCTCCTCGTCCGCGGGCGGGGCGGATACAGCCTCTGTCCGGGCTGTTTCGGCGAGTGCTTCCTGCGCGGAGGCAGCCGGAATCACGCCCGTGGCATGGCCTTCAACCGCGCCTGTGTTCTCCTCCCATCCCATGTAATGCTCAAGCATGGCATCGGTCATCCTGTTGGCCAACGTATATCCGGCGCAGAGAACCACGATGGCGCACAGCAGCGCCGTTCCATGGCGCAGGAGGCGTCTCTTCATCATTCGCCCATGGGCCACCACGCCTCCATACGCTCCCGCGGCCAGAGCGATCAGAAGCGAATAGCGCGCCGTCCTGCTCTGTGTCAGCACGACGACCCCCGCCATGAGCATTGCCGCGGCGAGAGAAAGGAGTTTGACCGTTTTTTTCTCCTCACAGCAGAAGGCGGTCAGGCACATGAGCGTGCAGCACAGCGCGATCATGCCCGTCGTATTGTAATGCACTCCTCCATACAGGAAACCATTCTCCACGCCGATCGGGCATCCGCTCAGATCCGCCCCAAACACCTGGCCCGTGAGCGCACAATACACCAGCAACCCGCCCGCCAGAAGGGAAAACCCTGTAAACAACATTCCGGCGAGACGCAGCAGCTTCTGCCGTGACGCGGGCGCTTCCTCCGATGTCATCGCATAAATGCCGAAGTAGGCCACCAGATAATTATACCAGCTTGTCACGTTGTTGAAAACGAAACCAAATCGAATGGCAAAGGGCACCACAATCCACAGGGCAAGGAGAGCCAGCACCCCTATATCCGCATGCATGCGCTTTCTCTCCGGATTCTGGGCACGGCGATTCAGCCGAAGCGCCAC
>DVMG01000104.1 GCA_018715105.1 Candidatus Ventricola intestinavium | reverse complement strand
AGGACTTTATTTGCAGACTGTGCTATACTGTTCAAAAGAAGAAAGAAGGCGTTTTCATGAACCGGCAGCTGCTTGAAGAGCTCAAAAAGATCACGCCCGAGGAGCGGGCGATTCTGGATGGTCAAACCGTCGTGCAGCGGGATCTTTACACCTCCCAGGCGGAATTTGTCGTGGACAGCCATAAGCTCCTGCAGAAGGGCCGGCTGATCGAAATCCGGCCGCACACGCGCTTTGTGCATTTCCCCCGGCACCGGCACAACTATGTGGAATTGGTTTACATGTGCGGCGGCAGCACGACGCACATCATCGACGGGGAAACGCGCCTTACGCTTGAAGAGGGCGACCTGCTGTTTTTAAACCAGTCCGTCTACCATGAAATCCTCCCCGCCGGTGAGACGGATCTTGCCGTGAACTTCATCCTTCTGCCGGCGTTTTTCAGCCGCGGCCTTTCCATGATCGAAGAAGAGAATCTTCTGCGGGATTTTCTGCTCTCCACCCTCAGCGGGGAAAACACCATGGCCCGCTACCTGCACATACGCGCCAAAGGCATCCTTCCCATTGAAAACATTCTGGAAAGCATGATTGACACGCTGCTGCACCAGCCGCACGGCACCAACACGCTCAACCAGATCTCCATGGGCCTGCTCTTCCTCAATCTGTCGCGGTTTGCATCGTTCATCAACCGCTGCGCCCCCGGGCAGTGGGAGCAGAACACCGTCTTCTCCATCCTCCAATACATTGAAACCCATTACCGGGGCGGCACACTCGCGGAAGTCTGCGCCGGCCTGAATCAGCCCGCTTACACGGTCAGCCGCCTTCTCAAAAAGCATACCGGCATGAGCTTTAAGCAGCTCCTCCAGCAGCGCAAGCTCCAGCAGGCCGCCTACCTGCTTGTCAACACCACGATGACGGTGGAGGCGATCATGGAAGCCATCGGCTATGACAACAGCAGCTACTTTCACCATCGTTTCCGGGAGAAATACGGCTGCACGCCGCGGGCATACCGTCAGGCGTCCTCCTTCCCGCCTGCGGCGGCCAAGGCGCTTGACATTCATCCGTAACCCGGCTATAATGCTTTTTGTCCGGTTACGGATTATTTTTTGCGCCTGCCGCGCGGGGGAGGTGGACATTCTGTGAGCGATGTAATTGCCCGGCAGCTGTCCCTGCTCAATCAGCACGACAAACTGCTCAACGATCTCTATCATAGCTATGCGGCGCGCTGGAACCTGTCCGATACCGCTTTCTGGATCCTCTACATCGCCTTTGTGCAGGGGGACGGATGCACGCAGAAGGAGATCTGCCAGGCCTGGTCGTATACCCGGCAAACGGTCAACACCGCGCTCAAGAGCCTGGAGCGGCGCGGGTGCATCACACTGGTTCCGGTGCCCGGCAATCAGAAGAGCAAAGCGATCCGTTTTACCGAAGCGGGCAGGCAGCTCGCCCAGCGGATCATTCCCCCGCTGCTTCAGGCAGAATGCTCCTCCTTCGGCCAGATGAGCGAGCAGGAGAGGGAGGCCCTGGTTGCCCTCTCCCAAAAAAGGGCGGCTCTGCTGCAGCAGGCAGTCACGGATGCCCTTGCCGCCGCAGGCGTTCCCTAGCGCCGCCGGAGACGCGCGGCATCCCGCCGGATAAAGCCGCATTTCGCGCCCCTTCGCCGGGCCGATTGACACGCACTGCAACTTGATCATGGAAAGGAACAGAAGTATGAATTCCCCGACCTTGTTCGCAAAAACCCCCCCGCTCAAGCTCTTCTTCCTCGCCGCGATTCCCGGCGCGGTCAGCATGCTGGCTTCCGCCCTGTATCAGACCATCGACGGCGTGTTTGTCGGGCGCTTTCTGGGGGCAACGGCCTTTGCCGCTGTGAACCTGGCCATGCCGTTTGTCATCATCAATTTTTCTCTGGCGGATCTGATCGGCGTGGGATCCGCCGTCCCGATTTCCGTCTGCCTGGGCCGAAAGCAGGAGGAGGAGGCCAACAACATCTTCACCTGCGCCTGCCTGATGATCGTGGGCACCGGCGCGCTCATCGGC
Source organism: Candidatus Ventricola intestinavium (assembly GCA_018715105.1). Taxonomy (GTDB): domain Bacteria; phylum Bacillota; class Clostridia; order Christensenellales; family Aristaeellaceae; genus Ventricola; species Ventricola intestinavium. Next base: position 4,069 of record DVMG01000104.1, on the reverse strand, counting down.
AGCGTTTTGTTTGCCATCGCTCCGCTGCTCATCCGCCTGATGGGCGCGCAGGGCGAATTTGCCGCCCTGGCGGTGCAGTATCTGCGCGTTTATGCGCTGTGCTCTCCGGTGACCACCATCGTTTTTGCGATGGACAATTACCTGCGGATCTGCGGAATCATCCGCGGCAGCATGCTTCTCAACATTCTGATGTCCGTGCTGAGCGCCGTGCTGGAATTCCTGTTTCTCTTTGTGTTCCGCTGGGGCATCTGGGGCGCTGCGCTGGCCACCTGCGCGGGCATGCTGATCTGCGCGCTGCTCGCGCTGATTCCCTTTTTGACCCGCAAAGCGCAGCTGCGGTTCTGCAGGCCGCGCTTTCGCCTGCGCATGCTCCGGCAGATCGTCGCCTGCGGCAGCCCCAACTTTTTAAACAATATCGCGGGCCGCATCACCTCCATCCTGATGAACGCGATTCTGGTGCGGCTCGGCGGGGAGACGGGCGTTTCCGTCTACGGCATTCTGATGTATGCGGAAGGGTTTATCCAGCCGCTGCTTTACGGCATGTGCGATTCCCTTCAGCCTGCGGTGGGCTATAACTGGGGCGCGGGCCAGCTTTCCCGCGTGCGGGCCATCGAGCGCTGCTGCTTTACGGCAAGCGGCATTGTCTCGCTGCTCTCCGCCCTCGTGCTCGCGCTGCTGCCCGAGCCGGTTGCCAGGCTTTTCCTGGCCGATCCGGATCCGCAGACGCTGAGCCTGGCGGTCGGCGCGCTGCGCCTGTTCAGCCTGACGTATGTGACGCGGTGGTTTTCCTTTGCAACGCAGAGCTACATGCTCGCCATCGAGGAGCCCGTGCCCGCATCCGTCATCTCGGTTTCCACGGCCCTGTTCTTCCCCGTGCTGCTGATCCTTCTGCTCTGGCCGCTGGGGCTGACGGGCATCTGGCAGAATTTCGCCGGCACCTCCGTTCTGGCCGCCCTGCTGTCGGCCTGGATCCTGAAAAAATACCGCCGCCGGCTGTACCGGCCGGATGCATCGTAACGGGCCGTTTCCCATGCGCACAGGCTCCCCTGTGCCGGCAGTGTTTCCTCGCACTGCCTCCCACAGGGGAGCCTGTTTTGATTTTCTGCTTTTTATGCCGCACTCGGGAAAGCGCGCGCCTCAGGGGGCGCCTGCCTCCCCTTCCGGCTGATCCAGGATCTTGCCGACCACCAGGAAGCGCTCATATTCATAGGCATAGGCGCATGTGGAGAGCATGAGCAGATGATCGCCATAGGCGACCTCCACGTCCGTTTGATACGGGGTGCGTGAGCGCGCGCGGGCAATAAACTCGTCAAATCCCTCCTGCCCGGAGAAGGCCGTCGGATACGCAAACGTCGAGCCATCCACCGAATAGGCGGCAAAGATGGCCACATCGTAGTCGCCGCGCGGTGTATACAGGCGCATCACCGGGTGCTCCAGGTAGTATGCCTCGCGCTCATATTCCTCCAGATCGCCGAACATGGCGCCGCTGCGCATGTGATGGCCATGGAGGATGGTCACATCGTCCGTAAAGAGATCGGTATTGGCCACATCCATCATGATGGAGCCCGCGGAATTGGGCGTGCCGTCCGGCAGATGGCTGAGGTAAAAGCGGTTGTCCTCCCCCTGCACGACCGGGTAATGGATCACCGTGCCCTCAATGCTCACCCAGCCGACGATATCCGGCCCGGTGAGGCGCAGCGCGTCAAAATCCAGCGCGGACAAGGGCGCCTGCTCCTCCACCTCCGGCTCCCCCGTTTCCTCATCCTCTGCTTTTTTCTCTTCCTCCGCAAAAACGGGCGCCGCCGGACGCGCCTTAGAGGGAACGGAGGCCTCGCCGGCGGATGCTTCCGGCTCCGCGGAAATCCCCGCCGCGCTCATGGCCGCCCCGGTGGGAGACGGTTCCGGCCGGGCTGTGGTTGAGCGGGCCTGCGGCCTGTCCGTCCCATCCGGCGCGGCGGACAGGCCCGCGGACACAGACGGCCCCGGCCGGGCGGACGGCAAAGGAGGCGTCTCCTGCGCGCCGTCCGCCGGGAGGGAGGCGGCATGCGCCTGGGTGGCCAGCGCCGCATAATACGCCATTCCCTCGCGCTGCTCCAGGTATCCCTTTCCCCCCACATAGCCCAGAAACACAGCGGCGCTCATGCAGACTGCCAGCATGAGCGCCACCGGCCAGCGGATTTTACCCTGCCGCCCGTCATTCATCCCCGTCATCCTCGGCAAGCACGGTATCCTCCAGGTCTTCCTCCTTGCGGCGCAGCCGGGTGGCCAGCACTCTGCTCACACCCGTCAGGGCCGCGCAGCCCGCGATGCAGTAGGGCCACATATCCGATACGCCGGTGGGCGTCACACCGCCGTTGGCCGCCTTATAGGCATTGTGAAAATAGTTGCTGTCGCTCTTCGCGCCGCCGCCGTTTTCCACACAGGTGACCACGGTTTCCAGCCGCTGCATGTCCGCCGAGTTGAGGACATTGACCGTCAGCGTATAGGAGCGGGAGTCATACGTGCAGTTCCGGTCGGATCCCGGGATCTGCGCGAGCGTATAGGTATACACGCCCACATGGTCAAAGGTGATGCCCGGGAAATGGCCGACGTTGCCCGTCTTATTCACCCCGGCGATGCCGATGTCATACGTCCCGCCGGTCTGCCCGCCGGGCATGGGCGTGGAGGCATCCCCCGCCGTGAGGCGGACGACAAACGTTTCCGGATCCCTGGGCAGCTTGCCCGACAGCGTGGTCACCACCTCCAGCGACACCACGGCAGGCGCCTGCGCGGCCAGCGCGCCGGCGGCCAGCATGAGCAGGCACAGTGCAAGCAGCACGGCAGCAGAACATTTCTTTTTCATGGTTCTTCATCCTCCCTATCATCCACCGGCACGAAATCCGTCATTTCGGCCAGCAAAATGGTTCGCGCGTCCGAGTATTCCGAGGAGCATGTCGCCAGCGCGATGATCTGCGGCCGGCTTCCCTGCGAACCGGCGGCACGGCTTTCCTCCCGAAGGCGTTCGATCTGCGCATCGTCCGCGTGCAGCGCGTGATCCCGCGCATACACGAGCAGCCCGTCTATGTCATCCCCCCAGCGGTCCGGCGCGAAGATGACCTCGTCCGACGCGCTGACCACCATGCAGGCAAATGTCCGAAGCGAATAGGACCTGTCCGGCAGGATCAGGGTCCCGGTTCTGTTTTCTTCAAAAAAGGCCGGATCCTTGTATAAATCCAGATCGCCAAACATCAGGCGGTTGGCCATGTGGTGGCCATGCACCAGGTTATAGGCGTCGGCGAATGTGGGGTCATTCCGCGAATCGAGGAAGATGCTGCCCGAGAGCGAAAAATTGCCGTACACATCCGTGTTGAGATAAGCAAAGTTGTTCGTGCCGTAGAGCACGGGGTAATCGATGGCCGTTTCATCCATCGTGAGCCACGCCTGCACATCCGGGTTCAGGGCGCGCAGGCTGTCAAACGTGCTGCCGGTTTCCTGCGAAACCGGTTTCATGCTCAGCAGCTCTGCCTGCACGTTGGAAGCGGTGGCGTAAATCTGCTGGTTGTCCCACAGGGCAAAGCCCGCGTAGGCCCCCATGACGGCCAGCACCACCAGCAGCGCCGCATTCAGCAGGCGGTTCCACGCATTCAACAATCCTCGGGCCATGGCAGCGCGCGGCACATCCTTTCCCTTTTGAAAACCGGGAGAACCCGGAGGGCGCACGCGCCCTCCGGGAACCCGGCCAGATCAAACGGCGCGGGGGCTTTCCCCCGCCTCGTCAGGGGTTACTCGTGAATCGCGCGCCTCTTCATCAGGAAGATCACCGCGCCGGCCGCCACGATCGCCATCAGCATCACATACGGCAGCACATCGGTGTTCACGCCGGTGTCAGGCGTCAAGGTATTTGTGTTGGTAACGGTAACCGTCGTGCCCACGTTCAGCTTCACAATACCCTCTGCATTGTCAGAGAGAGCTGAATCATACTCATACTGGGACACATTGCCCACAGCTTTTCCATTGGTGAGGGCTTCACTCACTGCATAAGGCCAGCCATCCGGCAGATTGTAGATTACATCAGATTCTCCATTACCAA
>DVMG01000103.1 GCA_018715105.1 Candidatus Ventricola intestinavium | reverse complement strand
TACTTTTCACGCCGCTTCAAGGCCAGTGTCGGCATGCCGCCGAAAGAATTCCGCAGGCAGATCCGGGTTCCATGATCCCTGTCTCCTCTTCGGGAACAGACAAAAGATAAAAAAGACCGCCGGCTCCTCTTTGAGAAGAAAGCGTTCAACGTTCGTTCTCAAAGGGGAGCCGGCGATGTTTCGAAAGCCTGTCTGTTCAATTCATGCAGGGATGGGAAAGCATCCCCCCAGCGGCGGGAGGGCCGGCCCGGTGATCGATTCTTCAATCGCATGCCGGCTTTTGAAACCAGTTCATCAGCACACTGGCGGCCGCCTTCATGCCCGCGCAGATCGTGGAAGGATCAATCCATTCTTCGCGGGTGTGTTCCCCCGCGCCGCGGTATACCCCAAAGCAGGCCGACGGAATGCCCATGGAAAGGGGAATGTTGCAGTCCGTCGAGCCGGACGAGAGCCCGGGCCGTTCCCCGGTGTACAGGGCCAGCGCATTCAGGCAGGCGTTTTCCAGAGCCCGCTGCGCATCGGGATCGCCATAGCCCGCGCAGGGGCGTGTTCCAAGCAGCTCCACGCCAATCTTTGCCTCCGCACAGGCGCAGGCCTCCAGCACACTGCGCATCTGGCGTTCCATGATTTCCAGGCAGGCCGCGCTGTCGGATCGGTATTCATAGAGCATCTCCGCGCGCTGGGCAATGGCGTTGATGGATGTGCCGCCGGAAATCATGCCGACATTGTACGTCGTTGTGCTCGTTCCGGCGCGGGGCACGGCCTGATCATACAGCGCCGAGACAAGGCGGCAGGCGGTCTCAATGGCGCTGCGGCTGCCAAAGTCCGCAAAGCTGTGGCCGCCCTTCGTCTCCACCCGGATGCGGTAGCGCGAGGATCCCACCGCCCGGGCGCACACGCTGTCCGAACCGCCGTCCAAAGCGAGAAAAGCCTTGACGCGCGGGCCATATGCCTTCATAATAGCCCTGCAGCCCTTGAGGTTGCCCAGCCCCTCTTCGCAGGAATTGGCCACAAACAAAACCCCGCACACCGGCTCATACCGCTGCGCCTTCAGCGCGGAGGCCAGCATCATCATCGCCGCCAGGTTAGCGGTGTTATCGCCCACCCCCGGGCAATACAGGCGGCCGTCCTTCTCTTCAAACGGCATGGGCTCCCTGTCCGGAAACACCGTATCCATGTGCGCCATGACCACCACCATGTCTTCATGGCGGTCAAGACCAACCGGGCAACGGACATTGAGCGCTTCATCGATCTCCGCCTCCATGCCGTGCTGCTCAAACCATTGCCGGACAAAGGCGGCGCGCCTTTCCTCATGATGGCTGGGCGCGGGGATGGCGCACAGGGTGCGGATCAGCTCGATCACCTGCGGCTGCATTCTTTCGATCTCCCTATTCAGGGCTGTCTCGCATTCAATCGCTTTCATCGGCTCAACACTCCTTTTGATTTTTCATGCTCGTTGACAGGGACACGAACCGTCCCTGCAGGGATTTCCCCGATCTGTGTTCTTTTCAGGCGGCGTCCCGCGGCCGGCCGGATGCCTGCCTGACCGTCTGAAGAATGCAGCACTCGCCCTGCCCGTATGATCCGGCCGTCATTCATCCACCCTGTTTTGAAACGGAGGTTTTCATGAACACGCTTCTGGAGGAAAATATGCGTTTTCTCTGCGACGAGGCGCGCATGCTGGCCGGCATCACCGTGGCCTGCGGCACGCGCACGCAAAGCGCTTGGGCGCAGTATGGCCGCGCCCAGGAGGTGACGCTCACGGACACGGGCTTTGTCCCCTGCCTTCGGCCGCTGACCGCAGAGGCGGTGTATGACCTTGCCTCGCTGACCAAGCTCTTTACCACCGTGGCGCTGCTTCTCCTGCTTGAGCAGGGCCGGCTGTCCCTGGATGAATGCGTGGGGGAAATCGACAGGCGGTTTGTGAATCTGCGCAGCGTGACCGTATTTGACGTTTTGTCCTTTCGCGTAAGCCTTCAAACTCCCGAACGCATTGACACCGCGCCGGACCGCGAAGAGGGCCTTCGCCGCCTTTTTGCCCTGCGCGTCTGCCCGACGCCGGCCGTGCGCGTGTATTCCGACATCAACGCGATGGTCCTCAAATACGTCGTCGAGGCCAGGAGCGGCATGGCGTTTTTTGACATGCTCAAAGAGCGGGTTTTGGCCCCTGCCGGGCTGACCCGGACGTATGCCGCCGTGCCCGATGCCGAGCGGGCAAACTGCGTCTGCTATAACTACGAACATCGTATCGCGGGCGGAGACTATATCCTGCGCACGAATACGCCTGCGGGCGTGCCGCATGATCCCAAGGCGCTGCTGCTGTCGCGCGGCGGGAAAGACCTGTGCGGCCACGCGGGGCTGTTTTCCACCCGTCAGGACATGGTGCGCTTTGCACAGGCCCTGCTGAGCGGCGAGTTGCTCAGCCGCAGGCTGCTTTTTTCCATTGGAACAAACCGAACCGGCCGGGATAACGGCGACGGCACGTACCGCCAATATCTGGGCTTTCTGTGCTTTTCAAAGCATCCCCAGCAGCGCCTGAGCGAAGTGCCCCGCTGGATGGGGAGCCGGGCCTTTGGGCTGAGCGGCTTTACGGGCAACCACCTGTCCCTGGATCCGCAGCTGGGCCGTTTCGTGCTGTTTCTGGGCAACCGCTGCCATGCGCGTGTCTCGCATGTTATCCCCGCTGAAGGCCTGACGCTGGAGGATTACGGGCTCGACGCGCGCGGCGTCGGGCTTGTGCGCTGGAAGGACGGGCGCATGGTGCCTTCCTCCGCAAAATACGTCTATTTTAAAGACGAACGGCTGCATGCGCCGCTTGAATCCTGCATGCGCAGGCGCGGCTGGCTGTGATTCATTCAAACCTCAGCCCGGTAAAATCGAGCGTGGCAAAGTAATCCGCAGGGGTCTCCGCGCGTCTTATGAGCTTCACGCTGCCGTCTTCGCAAAGAAGCAGCTCGGCGCTTCGCAGCTTGCCGTTGTAATTATAGCCCATCGAGTGCCCGTGCGCGCCCGTGTCATGAATATAGAGCAGGTCTCCCCGATCGATACGGGGCAGCCTTCTGTCGATGGCAAATTTATCGTTGTTCTCACACAGGCTGCCCACCACGTCATAAACATGATCCAGCGGCGCATCCTCCTTGCCCAGCACGGTAATGTGATGGTAAGCGCCGTACATGGCCGGGCGAATCAGATTGCACGCACAGGCATCCACGCCGATGTATTCCTTATAGGTGTGCTTCTCATGGCTGGCGCGTGTGACCAGCGCGCCGTGCGGCCCCAGCATGAAGCGGCCCAGCTCCGTGTAAATCGCCACATCGCCCATGCCGGCCGGCACCAGAATCTCTTCAAAGGCCCTGTGCACATCCTCTCCGATGCGCTCAATGTCATTGGGCTGCTCACTGGGACGGTAGGCAATGCCAATGCCGCCGGAAAGATTGATAAACCCGATATGGGCGCCTGTCTCCCGCTGAAGCTCGACCGCCACTTTGAACAGAATGCGCGCCAGCGTGGGATAATAGGCGTTTGTCAGAGTGTTGGAGGCGAGAAACGCATGAAGCCCGAAATGCCGGGCCCCTTTCTGCATCAACAGGCGGTAGGCCTGCGTCAGCTGGGCGCGCGTCATGCCATACTTGGCGTCTTTGGGCTGATCCATGATCTCGTTGCCGATGGAAAAATTCCCGCCCGGATTGAAACGGCAGCAGACCGTCTGCGGCACCCCGCAGGCGCTCTCCAGCGTCTCAATCAGCGTATAATCATCCAGATTGATGAGGGCGCCCATCTCCTGGGCCCTGGCAAAATCCTCCGCAGGCGTATTGTTGGAGGAAAACATGACCTCGTCCCCCTCAAAGCCGACAGCCTTTGCAAGCATCAGTTCCGTATCGGAGGAGCAGTCTGCCCCGCAGCCCTCCTCCTTCAGAATCCTGAGGATAAAGGGATTGGGCGTGGCCTTCACCGCAAAATATTCCCTGAATCCGGGGTTCCAGGAAAACGCGCTGCGCAGCGCGCGGGCTGTTTTGCGGATGCCCGCCTCATCGTAAATATGAAACGGCGTGGGGTAGCGCCGGGCAATTTCCCTCGCCTTCTGCTCTGTCAAAAATGGGCGCTTCTTCATCGGTTCCTCTTTCCGCCGCGGCATGCGCGGCCTGTGGCTGAAAATGCTCCCGAACAATATACATGCTCATCCGCCGCCTGTCAAGAGACGGGCTGATAAATGGGAAAAAGGATCGTTTTTCCCAGCGGATGCCTCCCCGCGCGCAGAAGGAAACGCCATAAAAGCATCGTCTCCCCTCTCTACGCGCTGCTCATGCAATTCGCACCGGGGAGGTATAGGCCGTCCTTCCCTGGCGGTCTGTCACCTCGGCGCGCACAAAGGTTTCATGCGGCAGAAGACGGCATCGGGCATGCGTGATTTCCTCCCCGCTCGTCACCCGTTCAGCATTCCATATGGCGTCCGAATAGAAGACCACGCGGGACGCCGCAGAGCATTCAACGTTCGCCACGCGTCCTTCCACCGTCAATTCCACCCGGGGCCCCTGTGTCGCATAGAAATCGCCGGATGCCAGCGCCTCCATCACGGCGCTGTGCGTTTTTTCCCGCGCATGCACCATCAGATAGCTTTTCAGCGCGTCCTCCTGATACAGATGCGCATCGTCCGCCGCCATACAGGGCAGCAGAACGCCGCGTGCGGCCAGCTGATCGACAAACAGGCCGGAATACGGCCGTGCGTTCGTCGGAAATCCGCTGGTTGTGTTGTAAATCTCCGTGCCCGCCAGGCCGGTCAGCCTTGAAACCTCTTCCGCGCTGTTGAGCGACCAGGCCGGATGCGCCAAAATAGCCAGGCCGCCGCATGCGCGAATCGCATCGAGGATTCGCTGCGCGCTCAGGCTTTCCTGCTTTTGCGAAAGAGCCGGCTCGCGCTGCATGCCGATACCCACGATGTGATAGATCCCTTCGCGCACATGACCGCCCACGTTGTATTCGCATCCGGGCAGAAGCAGCATTCCGCCCGGCGTGACTCCGCGCTCGGACAGGATCCAGTGGTCCGTCACCGCGATAAAATCATAGCCCGCCTCCTCATAAAGCGCCACCGCCTCTTCATAGGTCAGCCTTCCATCGCTTCTGCGCGTGTGCATATGCAGGTTGCCGCGCAACCATATCCCGCTCATGGCTCATCCTCCTCCGCCGTCCAGCCGCTTTTTTACAGTTTAGCGCATTTTCCCTCAAAATGCAAACAAATGTGAAGAGAACACACATGGGCAGGCTTGGCATCGCATCGCCCTGTCGGCAACATCATGGGAGCGAACCTGCTGAACATCGTGCTCGTCTCCGGCACGGCGGTCACGCTCTCTCCGTTTGACCTGGAATCGGCCAGCGCCACCAGCCTGACCGTCGATCTTCCCCTGATGATGGCGGTGATGCTTCTGCTGGTCGTTCCCGAGCTGATTTCAAGACGGATGAACCGGTGGCAGGGCGTGCTTTTGTTGGGCTGCTACGCCGGATACTGCCTTTACCCGTTCATTTTCGTATGATTCTTTCCGGAAAAAGTAAAAAAAGTCTGAATATCGCTTGCATTTTCCATGGGGATGTGATATGATAACCCATGCTGATCTTGAATGTACACCTGAGGAGGTGATTCCTTTGCCGAATATTAAGTCCGCTATCAAGCGCGTCAACGTCACCAAGCGTAAGACCCTGCGCAACAAGATGGTGAAATCCGCTACCAAGACCGCGCTTAAGAAATTTGATACCGCCGTTGCCGAAAAAAACGCAACCGCCGAGATGCTGAGCGTTGCTTCTGCTGCTGTCGATAAGGCTGCTGCCAAGGGCGTTATCTCCAAGAATGCCGCCAACCGTCAGAAGGCGCGCATGGCCCGTGAACTGGCCAAGGCTGAATAATTTGCGTGATGCTTTCCCTCCCTCGGTTGGGAGGGTTTTTTGTTATGGAAATCCTTTTTTGCAGCTCCGGCCTCGGGCGCAGAGCCGCAGGACTTACGACTTTTCGTCGGGGATGCAGCCGGCGTCATGCCGGTTTGTCATGTAAATCCGCTTGCTAACTTCGGCCTCGGGCACAGAGCCTCACGATTTACAGCCTTTCGTCGGGGATCCAGCCGGCATTATGCCGGTTTGTTTTCTTTCGGCGCCGGCTATCAAGAAACAGCCGCTTTTTTCCCCGAGAGGAGGAAAGCGGCTGTTGTCACAAGGGGTTTAACATCCTCAGCGCATGCGTTCATGCAAACATCTTTTCAAGTTCTTCATACTTTTCGTGCGTGATCAGCGCATCCTGATCCGTTCCCATCAGGTGCACCACATACGTCCACCGGCCGTAAGGGGTAATGCTGTCAATCACATGGAGGTTGATGATATACGATTTGTGGCAGCGAAAGAAAATCTTCGGATCCAGCCTCGCTTCCACATCCCCCAACGCTTCGCTCGTTTCAAACCGCCTGCCGCCTGTTGCGTACAGCACGGTGGACCGGTTTTCCCGCTGAACCAGAAGAATGTCCGCCTGGTTAACGAAATTCACACCCTCTTTGTGGTGGAGCATGATGCGCCCGCTGGCAATTCCGCGCGGGGGCATTGGCCTTGGCGCGCTTTCTTCCTGCGCGATTTTTCTGCGTTCCAGCGTCACCTGACGGATGCGTTCAAGGGTCTTCATCACGCGCTCCATCTTAAAAGGCTTGACCATGTAGTCAAAGGCATACATTTCAAACGCCTGGGCCATGTAATCATCGTGCGCCGTTGCAAAGATGAGGATGGTCCTCGGATCGGTATCCTGAATGGATCGGGCGCATTCAAGCCCGGACATGCCCGGCATTTCCACGTCAAGAAAGCACACCTGCGGCTTATACTGCTCCACAAGCTCCAAGAGGCGCAAGCCGTTGTCCGCCTCGGCGCAGAGGGTAAATCCCTCTGCCCGGGCAATCATCTTGCGCAGAACCATGCGCATTCCCTCTTCGTCATCCGCGATGACGACGCGAATTTCATCCGACATTACATCCTCCGTTTTGCCCTGCGAAGCGCCGCCCTTTCATGCGGGCGCATCAGAATCTCACTCATCACCACGCCCCGCAGCACATCCCGCGCAAGCGCCTCTTCCTTTCTGCGGTCCGTTTCCCGGGGGGCAAAGGGATCTTCCTCCCGTGGGGCGGCGCCCACATGGCAGGGATCCTCGCCTTCTCCCGCATCACGCATCCGGTTCGGAAGAACGTCTACAAAACGCATGCCGGGCCGCGCCCTTTTTTCGGGCGGCGTTTCCCCATCAACGCCTTTTCTTTCCCTCTCAGGCTGTCCGGATGCCTTTCCCTCTGCTTCCCGGGCATGCATCTCTTCTTCCAGCTTCGTCCTTATTTGCGCAGGGCGCCGCTCCCCCTCCTGCACAGGGGCGGATGCAGGGGGGATTTCGGAAAATGCCTGCCGAAACGCTGCCGCGCGATCGGCTCCCCGTCCGGCGGGATTTTTCACCGCGCCCTTTGAATTCTTTTTCTTCTTTCCTTTGTTCTTCCCTCGCAGGACAAAGGCGTATACCAGAATTACGACGACGATGCCGAGGATATCTTCCATAGCAGCACCCCCTTTTCAACCGCGTCTCATTTCTTGGGAACCTGAGGGGTGTCCTGACCCATCGACGCGATGGATTCACGCATGGACGTATCCGCCAGCGTATTCTGCATTTGATAATAGTCCATCACGCCCAGCCGGCCTTCCCGAAGCGCCGCGGCCATGGCTTTGGGCACTTCGGCCTCCGCCTCGATGACTTTGGCGCGCTGTTCCTGCGCGGCAGCCTTCATCTCCTGCTCACGGGCCACTGCCATGGCACGCCTCTCCTCCGCCTTTGCCTGGGCAATCCGGCGGTCGGCCTCTGCCTGATCCATCTGCAGCTGTGCGCCGACGTTGCGGCCCACATCCACATCCGCAATATCAATGGAAAGGATCTCAAAGGCCGTGCCGGAATCAAGGCCCTTGCCCAGCACCGTGCGGCTGATGAGATCCGGGTTTTCCAACACGGCCTTATGCGTCTCCGCCGAGCCCACGGTGGTCACAATTCCTTCGCCCACGCGGGCCACCACGGTTTCCTCTCCCGCGCCGCCAACCAGGCGCTCAATGTTTGCCCGCACGGTCACACGCGCCTTTGCGCGCAATTCAATGCCGTCCTTCGCAATCGCGGCGACGACAGGCGTCTCAATCACCTTTGGATTGACGCTCATCTGCACAGCCTGAAGCACGTCGCGGCCCGCCAGGTCAATGGCGCACGCCTCCGGAAAATCCAGTTTGATGTTTGCTCCCCGGGCGGTAATCAGCGCGGTGATCACACGATCCAGATTGCCCCCCGCCAGAAAATGCGCCTCCATCTTGCTGATTTCCATGTTGAGGCCGGCTTTCTCCGCCTTGATCAGCGGGTTGACGATTTTAGCCGGCGACACGCGGCGGATGCGCATGCCCGCAAGCGTGAAGATCGACACATGCACGCCGGAGGCCAGCGCCGATATCCACAGCCCCAACGGCACAAAGCTTAAAAAGACCAGGACGACAACGATGACAACGATAACCAGGATAATTCCCTCAACCACGGTTCCCCTCTCCTCTCAGCGTAACGGTGATGATGGTTTGCTTTTATCTCAAAAGCGCGCTGAATCGCCCGCTTTACACCTTTTCTTCCGGATGCGGGCGCACCACAATGCGGCCGCCTTCCACCCGAACGATCTCAATCCTCGTTCCCTGCTCGATAAAACCGCCTTCCGTGACGACATTCAGGCGAACGCCGTCAAAATCCCCAATGCCGGCCGGGCGCAGCACGCTGGTCGTCCTGCCCTGTTTGCCCACAAGCACCTGCATGTCTTCCTGCTGATGGTGGAATTCCTCCCGGTCCCGCAGAAAAAGCTCGGAACGCCCGACGCCTCCCTTGGCCGCAGAACGCAGCACCCAGGAGATGAGCACCGCCAGCACCGCGATGATCACCAGCAGGATGCCCACGGCCGTCAGCGCGCCAAAGTGCATGCCCGCCATCACCGTGCCCAGGCCAACCAGCACAATGCCGGATATACCAGGCAATCCAAATCCGGGAAGAAAGACCTCCACCACAATGAGCCCCATACCCAGCAGCAGGCAGAGCACCATGGGGAGATTCGCAATCAGCATATCAACCATGAAATACCCCCTTCATGATCTCTTTCATGATATCCCTCACGATATGATACAAGCATATCACAGGCAGGACAGGAAAGAAAGCCATTTTGTCTCAATTGTCCATTTCGGCGTTCAAAAGCACAGGCTTTTTCCCGCTCAGGTACTGCGCCAGTGCACGAACGTCCTGCTCATAAGCCGGCGTGAGAGAACGATTGTAAAGCAGGCTCGCCGGATGATACAGTGCAAAAAGGGGCAGACCCGTTTCTCCCGCCGTCATCATGCGTCCATGCGCAACGCCGATGGTCATCCTGCTGTTTGTCACGGCTTTAAGCGGGACGTTTCCCAGCGTGACGAGCAGGCCGGGCTTTACTTCCGAGATCTCACGCAGGAGCCAGGGCCGAAACAGCGCGATCTCATCGCGCGTGGGCGGCCGGTTGCTCACCCTGCCGGATGCCCCTGTCTTCGTCGGGCGGAATTTTACGGCATTGGAAATATAGATTTCCTCCCGCCTCAGGCCCGCCAGCTCCAGAAAGCGGTCGAGGTTTTTGCCCGCCTTGCCCACAAACGGCCTTCCCTGCAGGCTTTCCTGCTCGCCCGGCGCTTCTCCGATCAGCATCAGGCGCGGGCTGAGCGGCCCTTCGCCGAACACAAGCGCGTTTTCCTTGCCCGGCATCACGCCCGCGAGGAACGCGCGCAGCTCCTGTTTGAATTTATCTTCCATCCGCTTCCTCCCCTGCCGGGCCCTCCGCCCCGGATATCTGCCGGTAAACCCCGAGTTCATTCAGCTTATCCCGAATGGCTTTGAAGTCCGTCCACGCCGGGCGTTTCTTATCCGCATCGCGCAGGAGTGCCGCCGGATGATAAGTCGGCATGAACCACACGCCTTTTTTCAGCTGCCAGACCCCTCTGTCGCGCGTGATGCGCATCTGCCCGCCCAGCAGCGCCCGTGTGGGCGTCGAGCCCAGGCACACGATCACCCTGGGCCGCACGAGCGCCACCTGCTGGCGCAGATAATCCATGCAGGCCGCCTGCTCATCCGGCTCCGGCACACGGTTGTGCGGGGGACGGCACTTGACGACGTTGCAGATATACACCTGTTCGCGCGCCAGGCCGATGGCCGCAAGCATTTTGTCAAGCAGCTGGCCTGCCGCGCCGACAAAAGGCCTCCCGGTGCTGTCTTCCTGCTGCCCCGGTCCCTCGCCGATCAGCATCAGCGGCGCATGCAGGTTTCCCTCGCCAAACACGACATGATTTCGCGTCTGGCACAGCCTGCACCTCTCACAGGAAAAGACCTCCTGCGCAAGCGTCGGCCACGATGTCTTCATGCGCGTTCCTCCGTCTTTATCATGGAAATCCTTTTGTTCAAATCCCATGGCTACAGTATAGCACAAAATGCGCTCTGCCACAACGCGCAGGCCCGCAAAACATAAAACAGGCCCGCCGCGTGGGCGGGCTCCAGCCGTTGGCAAACGTGTTCCCTCCTCGGGAGAGGGAACACAGCGTCCTCGTTTGTTGGCATACGCATCTTGACCTATGGCATGCGTTTCTATTTTAACGGTTGCTGATTGGATGATTGATTGGAAGAATCTTTTCTCCCCGGAAAGGCGAG
>DVMG01000102.1 GCA_018715105.1 Candidatus Ventricola intestinavium | reverse complement strand
CTTTTTGTCTGTTTCTTCACTTTTTCGGTTTTAGGAATATCTTTTCCTTTTCGCCGGGCTTCCCGGCGGCCCGTTTATGCAGGAGGGAATGATAGCGATCTTGCGGTGCCAGACAGGCAGCCTGTCCTTTTTCACGAATCTTCACAATCTTCCTGCTTTTCTGATCGGGACATATTTTGCCCGCATGGACAATTTACGTTTAAAAACTGTCCCATCTTTCCCGCCCCTCATGGAAACATCACATGAAGTCGCTTTTCCTTTTGCACAGTTTATGATATAATGTGCCTACGCGGACGGATGGATGGGATTGGCATGCCCCGGCATGGCCGAACATCCGTCGCCGAGCCGTCAAGGCACGACTAACCCAATATCACAGGAGTGTGTTTACAATGAGGAAAAAGCAATGCGTAGCCATGCTGCTGGCAGGCGGTCAGGGCAGCCGCTTGGGCATCCTGACCAAGAATGTGGCCAAGCCGGCTGTCCCCTACGGCGGAAAATACCGTATCATTGATTTTCCGCTCTCCAACTGCACCAATTCGGGTATCGACGTGGTGGGTGTTCTGACCCAGTACCGTCCCCTCGAACTCAATGCCTACATCGGCTCCGGCTCGCCGTGGGATCTTGACCTTTCCAATGGCGGCGTCTTCGTGCTTCCCCCTTACCAGACCGGCAAAACCGGTGAATGGTATAAGGGAACGGCCAATGCCATTTATCAGAATATTCCCTTCATCGCACAGTGGGATCCGGACTATGTGCTCGTGCTCTCCGGCGATCACATCTATAAGATGGATTACAACGCCATGCTGCGCTCCCACATCGAAAACAACGCAGATCTGACCATTGCCGTGCGTGAAGTGCCGTGGGATGAAGCGTCCCGCTTCGGCATTCTCAATACCGATGAGCACAACCAGATCACCGAGTTTGAGGAAAAGCCGGCGAATCCCAAGAGCAACAAGGCTTCCATGGGGGTATACATCTTCAACTGGAGCAAGATGCGCAAGTATCTGGAGCTGGACGAGGCCGATCCCCATTCCGAAAACGATTTCGGCAAAAACATCATCCCCACCATGCTCCGCGATGGCCAGCGGCTTTTCACCTATACGTTTGACGGTTACTGGAAGGATGTGGGCACCATCGAATCCCTCTGGGAGGCGAACATGGATCTCCTGGAGATGCCCATGCCGATTGACCTGTATGACAAGCGCTGGCGCATCTATGCCCGCAATCCGGGTATGCCGCCGCACTATATTGCCGACGGCGCCAAAGTGGTCGACTCCCTGATCACGGAAGGCTGCGAGGTCAAGGGCGTGATCAAGCACTCCGTTCTCTTTGCCGGCGTGACGGTGGAAACCGGCGCGGAGATCACCGACGCGGTCGTCATGCCCGGGGCGGTCATTGAGCGCGGGGCGGTTGTGCGCCGCACCATCGTAGCGGAAAACGCGCGCATCTGTGCGGGGGCGATTGTCGGCGAAGAGACCGGCAAAATCGCGGTGGTCGGCCCCAGGGCCGTAATCGCCGCGGGCGAAAAAGTTGCTGCCGGCGTCCAGGTTGACGCCGATGCGCAGTAAGGAGGTACCCACATGAAAGACGTCATGGGTCTTATCTATACCGGCGAAAACGACATTCACCTGGGCGAACTGACGAGCCAGCGCGCGGTGGCTGCGCTGCCGATCGCCGGCCGCTACCGCGTGATCGACTTCCAGCTCTCCTCCATGGTGCATACCGGCATTAAAAACGTCGGCGTCATCACCCAGAAAAATTATTCTTCCCTGATGGATCACATCGGCTCCGGCCGTGAGTGGGATCTGCACGGCAAGCAGGGCCTTGTCATTCTGCCGCCTTTCCTCACTCGGGAAAATATGGGCGTGTATTCCGGCCTGCTGGACGCCCTGAAGTCCAACAGCAATTTCCTGCGCCTTTCCCGTCAGGAGTATATCGTGCTGACCAACAGCCACACCGTCTATAACATCGACTTTTCCGATGCGCTGCGCGAGCATGTGGAGCGCGGGGCCGATCTGACCATCCTCTACAGCCGCTTGGGCAAGGTCAATTCCGGCACGGAGGGAGAAAACGACACCTACCTTTCCGTGGCGGAGGATGGCACCGTCACCGGCATGGAGATCGGTTCCGCGGTGCCCACGCGCGAGTTTGCTTCCTTGAAGATCTATATCACCAAGCGCGAGCTGCTGCGCCAGATCGTGGAGCAGAACGCCGCCAACGGCATGCATAATTTTGACCGCGATATCCTCCAGCGCAGCATCAATGAGGGCAACCTCAAGGTCTGCGGCTATGAGTACAAGGGGCTGGCCTGCCAGATCGACTCGATTCAGTCGTATTTCAACTTCAACATGTCGCTGCTTTCAAGCGACGTGCGGCGTCAGCTCTTCCCCACCGAGCGCCCGGTTTATACCAAGGTGCGCGACGATCTGCCCGCGCGCTATGTCGAGGAAAGCCAGTGCTCCAATTCGCTTGTGGCCAATGGGTGTGTCATTGAAGGCACGGTGATCAATTCGGTGCTCTTCCGCGGTGTCAAAGTGGCCAAGGGTGCGGTCGTCAAAAACTCCATCGTCATGCAGGATGCCCATATTCAGGAAGGCGCGGAGATTGACCACTGCATTCTGGATAAGCAGAGTGTGATTCGCCGCAACGGCCGCCTGATTGCGCCCGCCGCATATCCCATCGTCATCGCCAAGAATGTCGTGATTTAACATCGGGACGGGGCCGCGCACAAAGGATTTGGGCCTGCTGCGCGGCTCTGCCTCTTTTAAAAAGGGAGGATTTCAACGTGATGAAAGTCTTATTTGCCGCTTCCGAATGTGTGCCGTTTGTCAAAACCGGCGGCCTGGCGGATGTTGTGGGCGCGCTCTCGCCCGTCCTTAAGGCACAGGGCACGGATGTGCGCGTCATTCTGCCGCTGTATGCCGCCATTCCCGAGCAGTATGTCCGCCAGATGAAGCTGGAATGCGAGTTTGAGGTGGAGCTGTGCTGGCGCAAGCAGTACTGCGGCATCAAGTCGCTTGAGTATCAGGGCGTCACCTTCTACTTTGTGGATAACCAGTTCTACTTCGGCCGCTCCTACATCTATGGCCTGGGCGGGGATGAGTATGAGCGCTTCGGCTTCTTCTGCCGGGCAGTGATCGACGCGCTGGTGCATCTTGATTTCAGGCCCGACGTTCTCCACTGCCACGACTGGCAGACCGGCATGATCCCCGCCCTGCTCAAGATTCAATACGCGCATTTCCCCTTCTATCAGGACATGAAGACCGTCTTCACCATTCACAACCTGCAGTATCAGGGCGTGTTCCCCATCAAGGCGGTTCAGGATACGCTGGGTCTGGGCGACAGCCTTTTCACGGCGGACAAGCTGGAGTGCTACGGCTGCGCCAACTATATGAAAGCCGGCCTGGTCTATGCGGATCAGCTGACCACCGTTTCCCCCAGCTATGCGGATGAAATCCAGACCGCATTCTATGGCGAGCGTCTGGACGGTCTGCTGCGCGCCCGCCGGGATCAGCTGACCGGCATTCTCAACGGCATTGACGTGGAAGACTACGATCCCGCCAAAGATCCGCAGATCTATGCCAATTACGATCCCTATCATCTGGGCGGCAAGGAGATCTGCAAGCGCGAGCTGCAAAAGGAAATGGGCCTCAACGTGGATGCTGGCGTGCCGCTGGTGGGCATCATCTCCCGCCTGTCCAACCAGAAGGGATTTGACCTGATCGAATGCGTCATCCGTGAATTGATGGGCCTGGGCATCCAGCTCGTCGTGCTGGGCATGGGCGAGGCCAAGTACACCAACCTCTTCTCCTGGGCAGAGAGCGAATATCCGGGCCGCCTGGCCGCCCGCTTTGCCATGAACCATCAGCTCGCTCACCGGATCTATGCCGGCAGCGATCTGTTCCTCATGCCCAGCCAGTTTGAGCCGTGCGGCCTGTCCCAGATGATCGCCATGCGTTACGGCTCCATCCCGGTCGCCCGCGAAACCGGCGGCCTGCGCGACACCGTGCTCTCCTACAACAAGTTCACCGACGAGGGCAACGGCTTCACATTCTTCAACTACAACGCGCACGACATGCTCTATACCATGCGCCGCGCCGTGCATTATTACCGCAACAACCGCGAGGTCTGGTATAAGCTGATCGTCCGCGGCATGACGGGGGATTATAGCTGGTATTCCTCCGCCGGCAAGTATCTCGCGCTTTACGAGTCCCTGGTCAAGCCGGCCACGGATTTCTCCCTGTCTGATTCCGCGCCCGAAACGCCGGTCGTGGAAGAGCCGGCGGATGCCCCCGCCGCAGCGCCGGAGGAGGCGTCCGAAAACCCTAAAAAAGCCCCGGCAAAGCGCGCCGCACGCAAAAAAGAGAAAATCCAAGCGGAAGAAACCGGGGCTGCTGAAGGCGCAAAGGCTGTCAAAGAAGAAAAAGCCCCTGTCAAGCGCGGCCGTAAAAAAGCCGAAGCTCCCGCGCAGGCCACGGAGCCGGATTCCGAAGCCCCTCAGGCGCCCGCCAAGGCCCCGGCAAAGCGTGGACGCAAGAAGGCCGGCGCTTCCGCTCAGGCTGAAGCCCCCGCCGATTCCGAAGCCCCTCAGGCACCCGCCAAGACCCCGGCAAAGCGTGGACGCAAGAAGGCCGACGCTTCCGCTCAGGCTGAAGCCCCCGATTCCGAAGCCCCTCAGGCGCCCGCCAAGACCCCGGCAAAGCGCGGACGCAAAAAAGCGGAGTCTCCGGCAGAATAATCCTTGATGGTTTTCCATGTTTGCACGTCCCCGCCGGCTTCTTTTTCTGCCGGCGGGGCCGCATGTTTTCAGCTTGCGTTTCTATCCGGCGGCCCCATGGGCCCGCAGTTTTCCTTTGATTGGAAACGCTCCAGAGGCAAATAAATCCCCGATTTGGGAAGGAGTCCATATGTCCCTGATTCGCAAACACGCCCTGCTGTTGTCCGTGCTTTCCGCTTTGATGCTTTCGATCGCCGCCCCCTATCTGATCCCGGAAAACCCGGACAGCCCTGTATTCCGTTCCGGAACGCTGGGCGCCCTCCTCATCGCGGCAAGCGCCTTTCCCGTGTATCAGGCCTTTTCCCGTGCAAACCGGCGCATGCTGATCAGCGGTTTCGTGTTTGGCTGGTTGTTCTCCGCTGCACTGGGGCTTGGCTCTGAGCTGCTGATCTATGACGGCCTGCTGCACGGCATGGGCAGCCTGATTCGCCGTGTTGCCGTTCCCTTCCTGGCTTCCCCCTGTCTGGGTGGGCTCTGCGCCCGCATGCTTATGGCGGATCTTCCCATCCGGCATGGGGAAAGGTCCTGCCCCCCTGTCTGGGCGCATGCACTCCTCCTGTTTCTCTGCTGGCTGCCTGTGCTGCTGGCCTTCTATCCCGGCATGCTGAACTACGATTTTGCCACCGAATACACCCAGCACCTTGAAGGCCGTTATTCAAACATCCATCCCCTTTTACACAGCGCGCTGATGAATGGAATCATCACGCTGGGAGAATGGATGGCAAGCCGCACATGGGGCGTTCTGCTCATGTCCCTTCTGCAGATGGTGTGCTTTTCCCTCGCCCTCGCATACAGCTGCGTATTCGCCCGGCGCCGCGGCGTGCCCGCCTGGGCGGTTGCGGTCATGATGGCTTTCTATGCGCTGCATCCCGTCTTCTCGGTGATGTCCGTGTCGATGACCAAGGATACGCTCTTCGCCGCAGCCGTGCTCGTCTTCTCGCTCAAGACGTGGGAGATGATCGAGACGCCCGCCTCTTTCTTTGCCAACCGGCGAACCTGTGCCTTCTACGTCGTGCTGGGCGTCGGTAGCAGCCTGCTGCGCAATAACGGCGTGTTTGCGCTGCTACTCATGTTCCCGGCGCTGCTCATCACGCTGCGCGGATTCAGGAGGCGCGTGATGCGGCTCTATCTCTTCTGCGGCCTGGGGTGCGCGGCGGTTATGGGGATGCTGACGCTTGCTCTTCATCCGGAATCCCTGCCTTCTTTCCAGCTTTACAGCCTGCCCGCTCAGCAGCTTGTCCGCGCCTACAACAGTGGCACCATGTCTGAAGAAGATCAGGCCGAAATCCGCTCCTGGTACTTAAATGACTACGGCCTTGTCATTCATGAGCACCTCGCCGACAGCGCTAAGGGTAACCTTGACCAGTCGCTTTTACAGGGAAATGGCGGCGAATTTCTGGCGTTGTGGGCCCGACATGCCAAGACCTATGCGCACGAATACCTGGAAGCGTTCCTGATGCTTAACGTCGGCTCGTGGTATCCCGACGACCTGAGCCATTCCACCATCTATCCCGATGTTTCCTATAACGACAAGGGATACCTTCAGCTGCAGGAATATGACGGCTCGGAGTACGGCATCGAGACGAAGAGCTTCCTGCCTGCCGTTCGGGACTTTTACGAGCGGATCTGCCGCCGCAACCGATATCAGCGGTATCCCCTTCTTTCCCCGCTCTTTTGCACAGCCACGCCGTTTTGGGTGCTCCTTCTTGTCTGCGCAAAGCTCTTCTCCCGCCGCCGTATCCGCATGCTTCCCGCTCTGCTCGGCGTGCTGGGGTTATGGCTGTCCTATCTGTTTGGGCCCTGCACGCTGCCCCGCTATACCCTTCCCTTATTCTGTCTGGCTCCTGTAATGCTGTCTCTCGC
>DVMG01000101.1 GCA_018715105.1 Candidatus Ventricola intestinavium | reverse complement strand
ATCCGTCCAGGAAGAATCACCTGGTTCCGGATGAGGAAACCCGGTGGATCATCGAAAAAATGTTTCAGCTTGCAGAAGAAGGAAACGGCGCCTGGGCCGTGAGGATGTGGCTCTTTAACCACAAAGTCATGACGCCGGGATACAGGGCCTATCGGAACTGGGGCGCCTATGCCAAAACATATGCCGGGGCCCCGGAGGAAAGGCGGTATCAGTGGGGGATTGCCAACGTCAAAAAAATCCTCCGGGATCCGGTCTACATCGGGACGCTCGTCCATTACAGAACGAGAGATATTTCCTTTAAAAATCACAAGAAAAAGAAACAGCCCCCGAGCAGACAGTATATGGTGAAGCATGCGCACGAACCGATCATCTCGGAAGAGACATTCCAGCGCGTTCAGGAGCAGATTGAAAAACGCAGGAGATCGACAGCGGCAGGCGCGCCGCATCTTTTCGCGGGCATTGCCGTCTGCGCGGACTGCGGCGGATATATGCGGTTCGGGTCGAACCGGATTTCGCAGGGACGCGAATACCATTATCTCTGCTGCGGGAGAAAGAGCGAAATCGGAACGTTTGCCTGCACGCCGCACAATACGCCCTATGAGGCGTTTTGCGATGCCATCCTGAAACGGATTCAGAGCCTTTATAAGCAGGTCAAGCTTGACAGGCGCGCGATCGCGGAAAAGCTCGCCGGCATGTCGGATGCCGCCGCCCTCGCCGAATGCAGGAAGAAAAGGCAGGAGCTGGAGGCCCTCAAAGCCAGGAAGGAGGAGCTTTCCAAGGTTCTCTCAAAACTCTATGAAGACCTGATCGGGGAGAAAATATCAAGTGAAATTTTTTCGGTCATGTCCGATAAGTTTCAGTCCGAACACAGGGAAGCTTCCGAAAAAATCCATGCTCTGGAGGAAGAGCTCAAAAGGGAAGACGATCCCGGCCGCGCAGAAAAGCTGATTGAGCTGGTAGACAGCCTGTCTTATCCAACGGTTTTGACGCGCGAGCTGGTGAATGCCCTCATTGAAAAAATCGCGATACACGAACCCATCGGGCCCAAGTATGCCCGGGGAAAACCGCAGGAGATTGAGATTTTCTGGCGCTTTCTGGAGCCGGAGAAGCCCGAAGTTCTTTTTAAGTGATGGCTACCGTGGTCGGAGATCCTGTCAAAACACAGGACGGCTCCACCATCATACCGATCTCCAAGGTTTCCTTCGGCTTTGTGGCGGGAGGGGGACAGTACGCAGGCGGCGTGACCGCCCCTCAGGCGGACGGCCTGCCCTTCGCGGGGGGCGCGGGCGCGGGGGTTTCCGTGCACCCGATGGGGTTCCTCGTGTGCTCGCAAAACGGCGTCAGGCTGCTCAGCGCCAGCTGCGCTTCGCCCATGGAGCGCATTGTGGAGATGATCCCGCAGGCGATTGAGGAGCTGCGCGGCCTGAGCGATGAGGAAAAGGAGCGGCCTCAGCCGCCGCGGGTCAACGCGACGTATCAGGAGCCGTGAGGATTGGCCGGCAGATGCAGGCACGCGGGGAATGTCCCTGCAAAACGGGGCGCGGAGAGAAGGCATGCCGGGGGCGGAACGATCCGCCCCTTTTTCTTGAGCGGAATTGAACGCGCCGTGCGCCGGAGTCATAGGATGGCTTTGGGCGGCCTCATGCCGGCAGAGGGAAAAGAACGGCAAAATGGCCGGATTTTGCGGGGGATTTCCGCAAAATCATGCATTTTTCGCATCCCGATCCGAAATGTTCTTGACTTTATGCTGTTCATTATATAGAATGATACCGGTTCGCCTGCATGGTTGCGAAAGGCGGCAGGATGCGGTGCAAAGCGGTGAGCGGCGTAAACCACATGAACACAGCAGGAATGCAACGGGCAAGAATAGAGAGAAAGAGAATCGGAGGGCTTCCGAGATGGGGATGAAAGTAGCAAAATTTGGCGGAAGTTCGCTGGCCGACGCGGCGCAGTTTCGCAAGGTCAAGGAGATTCTGCTGATGGACGCGGATCGGCGCATCGTGGTGCCGAGCGCACCCGGCAAGCGCAGCTCCACCGATATCAAGGTTACGGATCTGTTTTATGAGTGCAACCGCCTGGCCGCAGGCGGGAAGGAAATGGCAGAGTGCTTTGATACCATCCGGGCGCGTTTCCACAGCATCGCCGACGAGCTGAGGCTTTCGGCGGATCTGGACGCGCATCTGGATGAGATTTACCGCAATATCCAGCTGGGCGCGGGCGCGGATTATGCCGCCAGCAGGGGGGAATACCTCAACGGCATTCTGCTGGCCGATTATCTGGGCTGGGATTTTATTGACCCGCAGCAGGGCATTTTCTTTGACGCGGAGGGCCGCCTTGACAGCGACAGGACGCAGGCCGAGCTGGGGGCGCTTCTGCGGAATCATCCGCATGCGGTTGTGCCGGGCTTTTACGGATGCGACACGCATGGCAACGTCAAGACATTCTCCCGCGGCGGCAGCGACATCACGGGCGCCATCGTCGCACGCGCGGTGAATGCGGAAATGTATGAAAACTGGACGGACGTGTCCGGGTGCCTGATGGCGGATCCGCACATCGTGCGCAATCCGGAGCCGATCCGCTATGTGACATACCGCGAGCTGAGGGAGCTGTCTTACATGGGAGCATCCGTTCTGCATGAGGATGCGATTTTCCCCGTGCGCATTGCGGGCATTCCCACCAACATCCGCAATACGAATCATCCGGAGGAACCCGGCACGCTCATCGGCTATGAGGCGGAGGATTACGAGAGCGAGCACATGATCACCGGCATTGCCGGCCACAAGGATTTTGCCATCATCAACGTCGAAAAGGCGATGATGAACTCGGAACTGGGCTTTGGCCGGCGCCTTCTGCTGGCGCTGGAGGAGCAGGGCATTTCCTTTGAGCACATGCCCAGCGGCATTGACACGATGTGCGTCGTCGTCCATCAGGATGCGATTGAGGGAAAGAAAGAGCGGCTGATGCAGCGCATTCACGAGCTGTGCTCGCCCGATTCGGTGGAGATTCACTCCGGCCTGGCGCTCATCGCCACGGTGGGGCGCGGCATGGTTCGCTCCAAGGGAACATCCGCCCGGCTGTTCAACGCCCTGATGAAGGCGGGCATCAACGTGCGGCTGATCGATCAGGGGTCAAGCGAGCTGAACATCATCGTGGGCGTGGATAACCTTGACTTTGAAAACGCGGTGCGCGCCATCTACCGCGCGTTTGTCGTCAAGGAAGGCCGATGGTAAGCCCGGAGGCGGTGCATCCTGAGACCGTGCGCCCTGGGAGGAGAAGCCCTCGGAGAAGAGGGCCTGCGCGCAAAGCGGGAACCCGTTTCAAGAGACGAAAGCAGTTGAAATTCACAAAGAGAATACTGGCCGTTCAGAGGGATTTGCGTGTCCTGCCGCAGAGAACAGCGCACGCGATTCGTTTGAACGGCGCTTTTTTAAAAATTTTGAGAAAATCTGGAAAATTTTGTGTGGGGGGGTGCATTGAATTCATGTTAACCCCATGATATAATACAGAGTACACGGTAAAAAATTCAAAAAACCGTGCTTTTTTCAGAGGAATGAGCATATCCATACTCTGTATATAACTGCCTGTTATGGCCTGATGGAACCAGACGTCATGACGCGAATCATCCGATGGGGCCGTTCTTTTTAACGGGGTTGTCCGGTCAACCTCATCAAAATGGAAACGGAGGAGACGTTCTTGGAAGATAAGCGGACGAGGAAGGAGCGAAACATGCGTTCAAGGTCCGTTTTCTGCACGGTGTTCACATCGCTGCTTCTGGTGCTGCTGGTGCAGATGGGCGTGCTGATCGGGCTTGCATGGGCCGGCGGGGGAATGGCGCAGCACGGCCGCAATCCCTGGGATGCCTGTCTGGCGGTTCTTCTGCTGGGGCTTGTGACGGCGGGCACCGGCAGCCTGCTCATCAGCCGCCGGGTTTCCAGGCCGGTCAGGCAGCTTTTCCGTGAGGTGGAGGAATCCCGGCAGAAAAACGCCGGGATTCCAGATCTGTCCAGGACGGGGCTTGAGGAGATCGACCGGTTTTCGGATGCGGTCACCCGGTTGAGCCGGGAAATCATCGACGCTTCCACGCATTTCAGCCGCATCCTCGGCTTGTCAAACGTGGACATCGGCGTGTGCGAATTCAGCACCGATGAACGGGAGGATGAGGCCAGAATATTTGTGACCGATAACTTTTTTCCTCTGCTCGGCATGGGAGAAATCTCCGGGAGAGATCTCACGGCCGGGGCGCTGCGCGCCACGCTCGGGGAGATGAAAAAGCGCCTGCATGTGCTGGAAAAGACAGATACGGCCATGCTGATCCGGGTGAAGGATCCGGGCGGCGCGATTCGCTATGTGCGCCTGCACGAAATGCGGCATGAGGGCATGGGCGTCCTGCTGGCGGAGAATGTGACCGAGGCCACGATGGAACGCCTGCGCATCGAGCATGAGCGGGATTATGACCTGCTGACGGGGCTTTATAACAGGCGGGCCTTTTACCGCATCGCCGGGGAGCTCTTTGCATGCCCGCAGAAGCTGGGCCATGCGGTTCTCCTCATGATGGATCTGGATGATTTAAAAAAGATCAATGATGCCTATGGCCATGAATGGGGGGACCGCTATATTCGCGCGGCGGGGAAGTGCTTTAAAAAGCATCTGCCGGCGAATGCACTGTGCGCGCGGGTGTCCGGCGATGAATTCAACATTCTGCTTTACGGTTACGCGGGCCGGGAAGCCGCGCAGCAGGATCTTGACAGGCTGGCCGCCGGCATTCAGGCCAGCACTTT
This sequence comes from Candidatus Ventricola intestinavium, assembly GCA_018715105.1. Taxonomy (GTDB): domain Bacteria; phylum Bacillota; class Clostridia; order Christensenellales; family Aristaeellaceae; genus Ventricola; species Ventricola intestinavium. Next base: position 11,591 of record DVMG01000101.1, on the reverse strand, counting down.
TGAACGGCCGGATGGCCTGATTACACCGATCCTCGTCTCCGGAGGCGCAGCCTGGTATCCGGATGACAGCACGGAACTGCAGAAGCTGATTGAATTTTCCGATTTTGCCATGTATCGCGTGAAACACGGCACGAAGGGCATGTTCATGACGTTTGACCCCGCGGCATATGACAGGGAGCAGGCCGCGCTTCACATGCAGAGCGAGCGCAGGCGGCAGACAGAAAGAGAAGAGCATCCCCCGGAGCAAGAAAATGCGGGCTGAGGATTCCATTTTTGAGAATGAATGGTGAACAAATTAAAGTACTATAAGTTATTTAATAAAACTGGCAGGGATTTACAGATCCGGGTGGAAGTATATACAGATCTTATATATAAATCACGGAATAAGAACGTGTGTTTTCTGAATATAACGGAGAGTTATAAAAGTTTGCCCGGAGAGGGCGTTTTTTGAAAAAACCGTTTTCCCCCCGGGGAAAGAAAGCGCGGTTTGCCGGATTCTCCCCGTGTTTTCGGCGAAGAGCGGGAAGCCGGGCGTCTGCACGGCAAATAACGGAGAGAAATAAGCGGGCGAAAAACAGGCACACAAAAGGACGCTTTGCCTTTTTGAAGGCGAAAGGAGCGCAATGCATATGGATTTATATGAAAAAATCCTCAATCGGGAAGAATCGTTGGCCGTGCTGGGCCTCGGATATGTGGGGCTTCCCCTTGCCGTGGCGTTTGCAAAACGGGTTCGCGTCATCGGCTTTGATCTGAATAAGGAAAAGATTGCCCTCTACCGGCAGGGCGTCGATCCCACGCTGGAGGTGGGGGATGAGGCGATCCGCAGCACGAGCGTTGAATTCACGGTGGATGATTCCCGGCTGCGGGAAGCGAAATTCCATATCGTCGCGGTGCCCACGCCCATCAATCAGGATAAAACGCCGGATTTATCCCCGGTGGTGGAGGCCAGCCGCCTCCTTGGAAAAAACCTGACAAAGGGCTCGGTTGTCGTCTATGAATCGACGGTATACCCCGGCGTGACGGAGGATGTGTGCGTGCCGGTGCTGGAAGAAGCGTCCGGCCTGCGGTGCGGCGAGGATTTTAAGGTAGGGTATTCCCCCGAACGGATCAATCCGGGCGATAAGGTTCATACCCTTGAAACCATCCGCAAGATCGTCTCCGGGATGGACGGGGAATCGCTGCATGTGATTCAAAAGGTCTATGACCTTGTGATCCGTGCGGGGACGTATCCCGTATCGAGCATCAAGACGGCGGAGGCCATCAAGGTTGTGGAAAACAGCCAGCGGGACATCAACATCGCCTTTATGAACGAGCTGGCCATGATCTTTGACCGCATGGACATTGACACAAACGAAGTGGTGGACGGCATGAACACCAAGTGGAACGCGCTGAATTTCCGCCCCGGCCTTGTGGGCGGACACTGCATCGGCGTGGATCCCTATTATTTCACATATGAAGCGGAGAAGCTGGGGTATCACAGCCAGATCATCCTCTCCGGCCGCAAGGTGAACGACGGCATGGGGGAATTCGTGGCCAACGCCGCCATTCGCCAGATGGTGCTCACGGGAAAAGCGCCCAGAAAGATGCGCACCGCCGTGCTGGGGCTCACGTTTAAGGAAAACTGCCCGGACATCCGCAATTCCAAGGTGATGGATATCATCAGCGTGCTCCGGGAATACGGCGTGGAACCGGTTGTGAGCGATCCCTGGGCCAGCGAGGTGGAGGCCATGCGCACATACGGCCTCAGGCTGGCCGGCCTGGACGAAATCCGCAACATGGACTGCATCCTTGTGGCGGTTGCACACAGCCGGTTTGCCGAACAGGGCCTTGCGTTCATCGACGCGATGTTTGCTCCGGGCAGGCCGCAGGAGAAAGTGCTCATTGATGTCAAGGGCATGTTCGACAGAAAAGAAGCCGCGCAGAGAGGATACCGCTATTGGAGGCTGTGAGCATGGAAAACCGCGATGGGGCGGCAGAAAACGGCGGGAGCCGGAAGAAAACAGGCGAGAAAACAGAACAGGGAGGGATGGCCGTGGAAGGGGATTCCTGGACGGGAAAACTGCTGAACACCAAGGAGCGCCGCGGTGATTTCAAGACGGCGTATTATCATACCGCCTATCAGAAGGCGCTTGAGCTGTCCAAATCCGGCGCGCATGCGGCGCTGCTTTGTGATTACGTGTTTGACGTGATGGGACGCCGCTTCACCTCCCGGGCCCTGCCCAAAGATTGCGGCATCTATCTGACGGCGCAGGTCTGCCTGGCCTATGCGCGCTTCGGAGGCGATATGGAGAGGCTGCGCGCGTGGCAGCAGGGTTCCGCTGCGGATGAGAAAGAGACAAGGACGCCCGCACAGCCCCCTGAGACGGAAGAAAGGCTGCAGGCGGAGGAAGACGGGCGGCCGCATGCGAAGAAGGAAGCGCCCGTAAAAAGGCATGTGCGCCTGAGAACGAAGAAAAACGCCCCGGAAAAGGCGAAAAAACAGGATCCGGCTTCGTCCTTTCCGCCTCCGGCGGGAACGGGCATGCCGCAGGGCATGCCCTACGGTTATCCCTACGGTCAGCCGGTGTATTACGCGTATCCCTCCTATGGAGTGCCCATGATGCCCGTGCAGGGCGGAGGGCTTCCCTATGCGCAGGGCATGCCGTACGGCCAGGGACAGCCGGCCTCTCAGGGGCAGATGCAGCCCTATGTTCCCTACATGCAGCCCATGGTGTATTATGGAATGGCGGCGCCCGTGTATTCCCCTGCTCAGGGCGGGACCCTGCCGGGAATGCAGGGGATGGCACCGCAGAGGGAGAATGTGCGCGTGCGTCCGCGCCCCAAGCGGGCGCAGAGCGCCATGCCCCAGGCGCAGACGGACGGGGCCCAGAAAAGGGAAGTCATCGTGCAGCCCCGCAGAAGGCGCAGGGCGCCCGTTTCTCCTTGGGAAGGGGACGAAGAGAAGCCTCAGGCGCCGGCATCCGGCGGCGAGGCGGATCTCTCTGAGGATCTCAAGGAAGAGACGGCGGTGACGGCGGATGCGGGCATGCAGGCGGCTGAGACAAGCGGGCCGGAAAAGGCCGGGATTTCGCCGCTCACCGGCCCGGCGGATCAGCAGCCGCCGAGGACGGACGCGCCGGAAAAGGCCGAAGATACAGCGGCGCGGGACAAAACCGGCACGCCGCAGGAGAAAGAAATCAGGCCGCCGGAGAGCACGTGCGGAAAACAGGAAACGGCGGCGGAAAAAGAGCAGCCCGCAGCGCCGCGGGAGGAGGCTTTGGCTCCTGCGGCCGAGAGAAGCGAGGCGGCCGGGCCGGGCCCCGCGCCTGAGCCGGAAACGCCCGCGATGACGCCGGAGATGGCAAAAATCGTGGAGAACACGGTCTATAACAAGGCGGCGACAAGGCTGTGGATGCCCGGCGGGGCGCTGGATGCACAGCAGGATGACGATGACGAGAAAACAGAGGAAGAGCCGGAGGAGGAAGAGCGTTCCGTGCGCCTGTCGGTTCTCAATACGGCGCTGTTTATTCTGGGCATCCTGGCTGTGGCATTCCTGCTCATGGAGCTGGGCGTGATTCCCACACTGTTTTAAGAGAAGGGAGGGCGCGTCACGTGCAAGAAAATCCGATGGACAGCGAAGTGAAATTTCCGCGCGTCTTCCGTATGTTCTATTGGAGGGCCGATGTGGACGACTATGTCGCTGGCGTCCGGGAGCAGCTCAAGGAAACCACGGATAAAACGTGCGAGCTTTGGGAACGGATCGGCAACATGGAGGGCCAGCTGCGTGAATACCGCGATCAGGCGGATGAATATGAGCGCCGGATCGAAGAAAGCAGACTGGAACTTGAGCAGGGCCGGCAGCGGCTGCGCGAAAGCGAAGAGCGGCTTTTGGCTGCGCAGGAGCAGCAGGACCGGCTCACCGCAGAAGCCGCCCGGCAGAGCGAGGAGCTGGCCGGGCTGAACGCCCAGCTCCAGGAAAAGGCAGAGCAGCTCGCGCAGAAGGAGCGGGAAATCGAGCAGGGCCGCGCGGAAAGGGAGCGTCTGCGCAGCCGGCTGGCCCGCCGGGAAGAGGAGATCGCCGGGCGGGATGAACAGCTGGCCCAAAAGGACGCCGATGCTCAGGCGCAGAAGCAGGCGCTGGAACGCAGCGAGCGGCAGATCCGGGAAAGCGAAGAGCGCGTGAAGAAGGCGGAAAACACGCTGGCGGTGCGCGAGGCGAGGATCGAATCGCTCACCCGGCAGCTGGAAGCGCACAGCAGGCTGATTGCCGAACGGGATGAGCAGATCAGCAGCATGCGCGGCGAAATGAGCAAGATGAAAGCGCTTGAGGATGTTTCCGCCGAAAACGATGAGCTGAACCACATCGTGGGCACCCAAAGCGCGGAAATCGAGGATCTCAACGAGCAGCTTTCGCAGCTGCAGGGCATGTATGAGCGTGCGGAGGCCAAACGCGGGGCGCTGCTTGAGCGCGTTGAGCAGCGCGAAAGGGAGCTGGCTGAATATGAAAAGCTTCTGTCCCAGGACGTGGTGGAGCGCGCCAACGACAGGGCGAAAAAGATTCTGGAGAATGCCATCGACGAAAGCGACAGGATCTATCAGGAGCTCCATGACGTGCGTGAGCGCATTCTGGCGGCAACGCGGTCGGCTTATTATAACGCGATGCAGTTTCGGGTGGCGCTTGCCGAGCGCTTCAGCCTGATGGAGCGGGATATTGACAGCGCCATCGGCATTCTGCGCACGCTGGAGCTGCCGCCGGTGCCCGAACATGCGCATGAAGAGGGAGGGCCGTCCCTGGCCCTGAGCGTGGAAGAAAAAGAACCCGACGGGGAAAAACGGCCCGGGGAAGCGGGAACGGCGGAAAGGGGATGACGGCGTGAGCAGGCGGGCGGTGACGGCGCTATTATGCATGCTGCTGGCTCTTTTGCTGGGAGGATGCGCGCAGGAAGAGCAGGGAACCGGCTCTGCGCGGGCAACCGTTCGGCCGAGTGTGACGGTTACGCCCGAACCTACGCTGAACAATGAGCCCGCGCAGCTGCTCACGGGCGTGAGCACCGAAAAGCGCGTGGTCTCTCTCGTTTTTGAAGGATATACCGATGAGACGACGATGAACCAGGTGATTGAAACGGTCCGCCAGCGCGGCGTGCGGGCGACGTTCTTTGTCACCGGCATCATGGCCTCGGAGCATCCTGAAATCGTGCGCTCGATTGCGCAGGCGGGCATGCAGATCGGCAATTATACCATCTCCGCGGAAAAGGAGATGGAGAAGAACACCGTGGATGTCAACCTCCACCAGCTCACGCGCGCACAGGAGCTGATTGTGGAATGCTGCGGCGTGACGCCTGCCCTGGCCCGCTTAAACGGCACGGAGCACACGCAGAATGTGCTCAAGGCGGTGGTGGCCGCCGGGCTGGAGGCGGCGGTGGAACCCGGCCTTTATCTCAATCACCGCAGCTTTTCTGCGCAGAGCGACGCGCAGAGATATGTGGAGAATCTGGTCCGCGGCGAAATCATCTCCATCAAGCTGGGGCAGGAGCTCGATCTGGGGGAATACGGCGACGAGGGGGAGGCGCTTGACGAGCGGCCCGCCATCGACCCATCGCCCAACATCTCCCGGGACAGCCTGAAGGTGGAGAACTCCACCTATCAGAACATCCCATCGGTTGTCACCTGGCTGCTTGATGCCCTTGAACAGGGCGGATATACCGTGGTCACGCCGCAGGAGCTGCAGGAATACCGCGTGGATCTGCTGGGCGAGGCACAGGAGCTGACGCAGGAGACGCTGGATGTGCTGGACACGGCGCGCTATGACCTCCCGGTGACGGACGCGCCCATCGGCACCACGCAGACGCGCGCAGGCACGGAGGACGACTTCGCCGGGGTGGTCTTTGTCGGGGATTCTGTGATGGACAGCATCGGGGATTATGTGGCCTACAGGCGCGTGACGGAGCCGGATTTTATGGGCGGCACGCAGTTTCTCACGGCGTCCAACCTGACGGTGGAAAGCGCGCTGCAGCCGGTGAGCGAAACCTCCGTCCATCCGCTATACGAGGGGCAGAAGAGGACCATCGAATCCGCCCTGCATGCGATGGGGGCCAAAAAGGTCTACCTGATGATGCGCTTTGGCAACACCAGGGCCTATGCGCAGGAGGCGTATATCAAAAACCTGGAGCTGCTGATCTATCTCATCCGGCAGGAGAATCCGGGGATTGAGGTCGTTGTGCTCTCACTGCTGCCGGGGGTGGCGGGCAGGAGCGGCACGCCGACCAACATGCAGATCTTCCGGCTGAATCTGATGATCTGCAGGATGTGCATGGAGCATGACATCCCCTACCTGGACGCGGCGTATGCCCTGCGCGATGAGCAGGGCGACCTGCCCATGGCATACTGCCTGGATCCGGATTTGTATGGCATCCATTTGAACGATGCCGGATGCGATGCGTGGCTTGACTACGTGCTCAGCCATATCCCGTGACCGCCCGGGGATGGACAGAGCACGCGCGGGCCGCGGCCCGCATAAAGGCTTGAGGACTTGATGAAAGGAAAGGAATGTACGGGCACATGGCCAGACGGAAAAAAATCATTCAGGACGTGATGCTGGAGCCCAAGCTTGACCGAAGGCTGCTGGCGCATGTGCCGGATCCCACCCGGATGCGCAGTGGAGTAGACCGGCGCGATCACATGCAGAGCGACCGGTCCCGGCCTCAGTATGCGCGCTATGCGGGGCAGCGCTACAACGTGTCCCTGAAGGTGAAGGTATCCGCGGAGGGTACGGCGCCCTTTTTCGCCCAATGCGTGGATCTTTCCCAGACCGGCATGCTTCTGGAGCTTCCCAAGCGGGAGGACCGACGCGAACGCATTGCGAAGGATGAAAAAATCCGCCTGGATTTTCGCCTGCCGGAAGGCACGCTTCAGGAAGGAACGGAAGGCCATTACCGCATCAAGGCGCAGATTGCGCGCGTGATGGACGATGGCCGTCATTTTGCCGTGCAGTTTGACAGGGCGCTTTATAAGACGCGCAAACGCGGCGTCGATACGCTGCTTTTTTCGACGGCGGCGTTTTTCCTGTTTTTTGTCACGCTGATCATTCTGCTGATGCGCACGGAAAGCGTGATGTATTTTTCCCAGCGCGCGCTTTTATATGGCTACAGCATCCTGACGGCCGCTTTTCTGCTGTCGCGCTATTTTTTCGGCATGCTCTACCGGCCTGTGCCGGTGGACCCGGATTATACGCCTTCGGTGACGATCGTCATTCCCTGCTTTAATGAGGAGACGTGGATCAGCCGGACCATCCTCAGCTGTGTGGATCAGGATTACCCGCCCGACAAGCTGGATATCATCATCGTGGACGACGGCTCCACGGACCGCTCCGTGGAAGTGATCAAAAAGACGGTGAATGAGCTCTGCCGGGAGGGAAAGCGCTTTAACCTGCAAAACCGCATCCGGGTGTTTTTGCAGAAGTATAACCAGGGCAAGCGCGAAGGCATGGCGCTGGGAATCCGCAACGCGCGCACCGAGCTCATCGCGTTTGTTGATTCCGACAGCTTTCTGGAGCCGGATGCGATCCGCAACCTCGTGCAGCCGATGAAGGATCCGCGGATGGGCGGCGTTTCCGGCCGCACGGATGTGGCCAACACCTATACCAACCATCTGACCAAGATGCAGGCCGTGCGCTATTACATCTCTTTCCGGATGATGAAGGCCGCGGAAGCGTATTTTGACTGTGTGATGTGCCTGAGCGGGCCGCTTTCCTGCTACCGGCTGGACATGGTGCGCGAGGTCTATGAAAAGTGGCTCCACCAGACCTTCCTGGGGCAGAAGGCCACGTTTGGCGACGACCGGAGCCTGACCAACTTCATCGTTGAGCACCACCGCACCACGTATCAGGACACGGCCATCTGCTCAACCATCGTGCCCAACCGGCACAAGGTCTTCCTGCGCCAGCAGATGCGCTGGAAGCGCTCCTGGCTGCGTGAGAGCCTCAAGGCGGGCAAGTTCATCTGGAAAAAGGAACCCCTGATGTCCACCTTCTTTTACCTGGGGCTGCTGATTCCGCTGATTGCGCCGCTGATTGTCATCTACAACCTGGTGGTGGTGCCTCTGACGATGCATATTTTTCCCACCACGTTCCTGCTTGGCCTGCTGATGATGGCGCTGATGATGAGCTTTGCCCAGCTGATCCTCAAAAAAAGCACGCTCTGGGCACATGGGCTGCTCTTTTGCCTGTATTATGAGCTGATCCTGCTCTGGCAGATGCCGTGGGCATGGCTCACATTCTGGGTGTCCAACTGGGGCACACGCGGATCGGGCAAGAAAAAGAAGCAGCATGCACAATCCGGCAGCGCCACGGCTGCCTCGACCAATGGATAAGGAGGCGTGCATATGGCCGAACATGGATCGGACAGCGAACGCCGGCTCAGGAGAAAGAATCGATGGAAGGCGGTCCGCACCGTGCTTCAGGCCGCCCTGCTGCTGGTGGTGGTGGCGCTGGCCGCGCGGGCGATTCTCTTTCCCAACCAGTATACGCCTGTCACCCAGGATCCGGCGTATCTGAATGCTTCCGAGACGGAATGGACGCAAAATCAGGACGGGGAGGAGCAAACGCAGGCGGGAAGCGCGGGCAGATCCGGCTTTATCGCCATTTCCTACAATGGACTGACCCGCTCGGACAGCCTGGACAGCGCCATCGTCACGCAGGAGGCGTTTGAAGAACAGATGGCCGCGCTGCACGCCTCCGGCTATGTGACGATCACCCAACAGGATGTGCTGGATTATTACCTCTATCACAGCGCGCTGCCGGAAAAGGCCATGCTGCTGATCTTTGAGGACGGCATCTTCAACACTGCCACGCTTGCCCAGCCGTCGTTGGAAAAATACAATTACATCGCCACGGCCTGCACGTATGCTCAGAACCTGAGCGATGTCAACAGCAAATTCATCACCACGGCCAACATGAAAGAGCTGCTGGGAAACTCCTACTGGGAGCTGGGGTCAAACGGATACCGCCTTTCCTACATCAATATTTTTGACCGGTACGGCAACTACTTTGGCCACCTGACGACGGATGAATACGTGCTGATTCACGACTGGCTGCACCGCGATTACAATCACTACCTGATGGATTTCCTGCGCGATGAGGACCGCCTGCGCCAGGAAACCGTTGAGCAGATGCAGGAGCGCATCGCCTATGATTATGAGCAGATGCGCGATATCTACAGCGCAGAGCTGGGCTATGTTCCCTCGCTGTATATCCTGATGCATTCCAACACGGGCGCCTTTGGCAACGATCCGCTCGTCAGCGACAAAAACAGGGAAATGCTCACCCAGGTGTTTGCCATGAATTTCAACCGGCAGGGCAGCTGCCTGAATACGCTGGATTCCTCGGTCTATGATCTGACACGGCTGCAGTCCAGGCATTATTTTTCCACCAATCACCTGCTCATGCGCATCTGGGATGACACGGGCGACGACGTGGCCTTCGTCGTGGGCGACGAGCAGGAAGCGGAAAAATGGTATGTGGACGAGGGCGTGGCGGAGTTTCGCGGCAATGAGATCATCCTCACCACGCAGCCGTACGCCCAGGGACGCATGACGCTTAAAACCGGCCTGATGGACGATCTGGATATGACCGTGACCCTGCAGGGCAATGTGGTGGGCAGGCAGAGCGTCTGCCTGCGGACGGACCGGGAGCTGAGCCGCGGCGTGGAGGTTGCGCTTGAAAACAATGAGCTTGTGGTGCGCGACCTGACAGGCGGCGGGGAGGAGCTTTTCCGCCAGAATCTTTTCACATTCGACGGCGGACCGTTTATCTCCGAGCAGCAGGATGAACGGGAGGGGCTGATCGCCCTGCGGGAGGCCATCCTTCAGTGGGACGATGACCCGGAGCGCGTTAAGGAAGCGAGGCAGGAGCTGGCGCGCCTTCAGGCGACAACGGCCATCAGCCTGGAAGAGGGCGGCACGCCCTATGTGCCGGAACTCGATATCTCGGATCGCGATTCCCGCAAACTGCGCATTCAGCTGAGCGGCACACGCCTGAGCATCTGGCTTGACGATCAGCCCGTGGTGGAGCGCCTGGCCATCAGTGAACGCGGGCGCGGGAGCGTGGCGCTTGTCGCGGAAGTCTGGAAAGAGACGGAGCGCTTCAGCCAGACCAATCTGTATGACGATGTGTACGACGCGGTCTTCATCGATCCGGTCATCCGGGATCTTGACGATGAAAAGAGCATTTTTTATCAGTATACGCTTCAGGGCACACAAGCCATGGAATACACCTTTCAAAACGTGATCGGCAACATTCTTGACTTCTTTGTGGAACACTTCTGAGGGCCGTGGCGGCCGGGGGGAATCCGGCTCCTTCCGCGGCGCGGGCAAACCCAATGCGAGAATATGGAGGACAAAGCCTTGATAAAACGTGGGTGGGCGGCTCTGCTGATGATTCTTTTTCTGATTCCTGCCGCGGCGCGGGCAGAGCGCACCTATGGCGCATGGCTGCCCTATTGGGAGATCGACGCCTCCCTGGATGAGGCGCAGGCCCTTGACGGCCGGCTGGACACGGCGATTGCCTTTGCCGCCATCCTGGATGAGAATGACAGGCCCTTTCTGCTGGGGGAGGCGGAAGAACTGCTGCTTGCCATGAACATGCAGGTTGGCGGCACGGGGACGCGCGTGCTGCTTTCCGTGGTCAACGATGTGCAGGTGCGCGAAGGGGAATATGAAAACAAGAGCACCGAGCCGCTTCGCCGCCTGTTTGCCGATGAGGAGAGCATGGACGCGCACATCGGCCGCCTGCTGCGGCTTGTGGACGCCTATGGGCTGGACGGCCTTGAAATCGATTATGAGAACCTCCAAGACGATGCCGGGCTATGGGCGCAGTATGCGGATTTTATCGGCCGGCTTTACGAGAAAATGGCCGCGGAAGGGCTGACGCTGCGCATTGTGCTCAGCTGGGATGCGCCCCGATACGTGCAGCTTCCGGAGGGGCCGGAATACACGGTCATGTGTTATAACCTCTATGGATATCACAGTGGGCCGGGGCCCAAGGCGGACTATGCGTTTCTGGACGAGACGGCCGCGCTGTATCAGGAAGTTCCCGGCGAAGTGCGGATGGCCTTTGCCACGGGAGGTTTTGACTGGGTGGGAGACAGTGTGGACCGGGCGCTGACCCAGCAGGAAGCAGAGCAGATCCTGCGGGAACAGGGCGTCACGCCCATCCGGGATGAGGAAAGCGGCGCGCTCTATGCGCACTATCAGCGGGAAGGAGAGGCGCACACCGTATGGTATGCGGATGCGGTTACGCTCTCGCTCTGGTGCGGGCGCATGGAGGAGCAGGGCTATCATTCGTTTGACTTTTTCCGGCTGGGCGGCAATGTGCTGAGCGACTGGGAGGAAAACCTGTTTTGATTCCCGGATCGGGAACGGCGGCGATGGGAGGACGGGGCCAATGAAGCGCAGAAGCGGTAAAACGCGGCTGATCAGACGTCAGATCCGGATGACGGTTCTGCTGACGCTTCTGTGTGTCTTCTGTGTGGCGGCCGGGTTGTACCTGCGCGAGATCAACAGCTATGTGCAGGTCGAGCAGCCGGCGTATGCCACGGAAAAAGACATTGCGCGTGCGC
>DVMG01000100.1 GCA_018715105.1 Candidatus Ventricola intestinavium | reverse complement strand
CAAGGAGCTGCAGGCGTTCATTCAGCGCTTTTCGGCCAACGCGAGCAAGCACCGGCAGGCCACCAGCAGAAAGAAGCTGCTGGACAACCTGCAGATGGAAAACTTTACGCCGTCTTCCCGGCGCTATCCCTATATCGCCTGGAAGCCGGACCGTGAAATCGGCAACGATCTGCTGACGGTGCAGAATCTTTCCAAAACCGTGAACGGGCGCAAGGTGCTCAACAACATCTCCTTCGTGCTGACGCCGGGGGACAAGGTTGCCTTTGTCGGCACGGACGAGCTGGCGCGCACCACACTGTTTCAGATCCTCATGGGTGAGATGGAGCCGGATGAGGGCAGCTTCAAGTGGGGGATGACGACCAGCCAGAGCTATTTCCCGAAGGACAACGGCCGGTACTTTGACGACTGCGAGTATAACCTGATCGACTGGCTGCGCCAGTTCTCCCAAAGCCAGTATGAAAGCGATATCCGGGGATGGCTGGGCCGCATGCTTTTTTCCGGAGAGGAGGCGCTCAAGCCCGCAAAGGTGCTCTCCGGCGGGGAAAAAGTGCGCTGCATGCTGGCGCGCATGATGCTTTCCGGCGCCAACGTGCTCATTTTGGATGAGCCGACCAACCACCTGGATCTGGAGTCGATCACCGCGCTCAACAAAGGCATGATCGAGTTTACCGGGTCCATGCTCTTTGCCACGCAGGATCACGAGTGCATCCAGACCGTGGCCAACCGCATCATGGAAATCCTGCCCGGCGGCCTTGTCGATCGCCGTGAGAGCTATGACGATTACCTCGACAGCGAAACGGCCGCCCAGCAGCGCCAGGCGCTCATGCAGGCTTAACGCGGGGAGGGAACGGCCTTGGTTTCCGGGGGAAGAACAGCCTCCGCCGGAAGGGAAAGAAGGGAAATCGGGAAAAAATGCCCGGTCAGCGGCGTGAAGATCCGATTTTGTGGTATAATGTAAGGGACAGGAAGAGGGGAAGTGCCTTGGAGCATCTCAAGCAGGAAAAAATCCTGAATATACCGAATCTGCTGACCGTTCTGCGTATTGCGCTATTGCCGGTGGTTGTCTGGCGCTTTACGGTGGGCGACCGGATGGGCGCGCTGGTGTTTTACGTGCTGGCCATGCTTACAGACGCGGTGGACGGCATCATCGCCCGCCGGTTTGGCCAGGTGACATCGCTTGGCAAGCTTCTGGATCCGCTGGCCGACAAATTATCGCTGCTTACGCTGCTGGGGCTCTTCGTCTCCGACGGGCAGATCCCGCTGTGGGTGCTGGCGCTGATTCTGATCAAAGAGGCCGCGCTCGTTGTGGGCGGGGGCGTGGCGCTCAAAAAAGGGATCATCGTGTATGCGCTGCCCATCGGCAAGGTGACCACGGTGAGCTTCGTGCTTTCCATTGTCGCACGTTTTTTGAATCAGACCGTGCTGGCGGATGTGCTGCTGTGGATTTCCGTGGTGCTCTCCATGGTGGCGCTTGTGTGGTACGGCGTGGATCTGATGAAAAAGCTCGGCATGAAGAAAGCAGATTCAACAAAATAGCGGGTGGACTTATAGCGGCTCAAGGCATTGACAAAGTGCTTTGGGCCGCCTTATAATATCTCAATACCATTTTCATACACATCAACCATACACAAGCTGCATACAGGAAGAAAGACAAAACAGGAGGAAAAAAGATGCTGCCGAAAGTGATTCGTGAGGGCCTGACGTTTGACGATGTCCTGCTGGTTCCGCGCCACAGCGAGGTGCTGCCCAAGAAGGTCAATCTCGAAACATGGCTGACTGACAAGGTCAAGCTCAACATTCCCTTCCTTTCCGCCGCCATGGATACGGTGACAGAAGCCAAAACGGCCATTGCCATGGCTCGTGAGGGCGGCTTGGGCATCATCCATAAGAATATGTCCATCGAGCAGCAGGCTCAGGAAGTCGACCGCGTCAAGCGCTCGGAAAACGGCGTCATCTCCGATCCTTTTCATCTGAGCCCGGATCATCTGGTATCGGATGCGGAAGAGCTGATGGCCCGCTACCGGATCTCCGGCGTCCCGATCACGCGGGATGGAAAGCTCGTCGGCATCCTGACCAATCGTGACCTCCGTTTTGAAACGAACTATGCCCGCCCGATCCGCGAGGTGATGACCTCGGAAAACCTCATCACAGCGCCGGTGGGCACCACCCATGAAGAAGCGCGCAAGATCCTGGCCCAACACCGGATTGAGAAGCTGCCGCTGGTGGATGAGCAGGGCAATCTGCGCGGCCTGATCACCATCAAGGACATTCAGAAAGCTCAGAAGTATCCCCACTCGGCCAAGGATGCGCAGGGACGCCTGCTCTGCGGCGCGGCCGTGGGCGTGAGCCACGATGTATTTGACCGCATCGCTGCGCTTGTCGCCGTGGGGGTGGACATCATCTGCATCGATACCGCGCATGGCCACAGCGCGGGCGTGCTGCGCCAGATTGAAAAGATCCGCGTGGCCTTCCCCGGCACGCAGATCATTGCCGGAAATGTTGCCACGGCTGCGGCGACACGCGCGTTGTTTGAAGCGGGAGCGGATTGTGTGAAGGTCGGCATTGGCCCCGGCTCCATCTGCACCACGCGTGTGGTCGCGGGCATCGGCGTGCCGCAGGTGACGGCCATCAGCGACTGCGCAGAAGAGGCGGAGAAAATGGGCAAGCGCATCATCGCGGACGGCGGCATCAAATACTCCGGAGACATCGTCAAGGCGATTGCCGCGGGCGGATCCGCCGTGATGCTGGGCAGCCTGCTGGCCGGCACGGAAGAGGCGCCCGGCGCGCTTGAGATTTATCAGGGACGGCAGTTTAAGGTCTACCGCGGCATGGGCTCTCTGGCCGCCATGGAAAAGGGAAGCAAGGACCGCTATTTCCAGGAGGACGCCAAAAAGCTCGTGCCGGAAGGCGTGGAAGGGCGCGTGGCCTATAAAGGAAGCCTGAGCGACACCATCTTCCAGCTGCTGGGCGGCCTGCGTGCCGGCATGGGCTATTGCGGCACGCCGGACATTGAGGCCCTGCGCCACGATGCGGAATTCATCCGGATCACCAATGCGGGCCTTGTCGAGAGCCATCCGCACGATATCAACATCACCAAGGAAGCCCCCAATTACACCCGCGGCGGCATGTGATCCGTCGGTTTCATCCGCTTCTTTAAGGAAAAAGATGTACGCCTATTTTCGCAGCAGGACGGCAGGGCGAAACGCCATGCCGTCCTGCGTTTTTGCCCGCCGGGATGCCCGAACAAACCGTCGGGAGGGGACGAGAAAAATGCGGGCCTTCTTTCCCGCACGCCGGGCGATTTTTGCCCGGCGTGTGAGGGCGCTGTTTAAATTCCCCGGCCGTGTGCGCCGGACTGAAATGGAAGCGAATGCGAACGGGAAGGCGCATGGCGATCAGGAAGCCGCTGGGGAGCCTGTTTCTGGGCCGGGCCGCCAATCAGCTCCCCATCTACGGTGAAGCGGGAGCCATGGCAGGGGCAATCCCAGCTGCATTCATCCGCGTTAAAGCGCAGCAGGCACCTCATGTGTGCGCAGTAGGGAGAGATGCCGTGAAGCCTGCCTCCGGGATCGCGGTAAGCGGCCACCTTGCGCAGGCCGTCGTGGATGATGGCGCCCTCGCCCGGGGACAGGCTTTCCGCTGTGCGCAGAGGCGGTGGGAGCGCAGAGGACGCAAGCCCGACGCAGGCATGCCCGGCCTGAACGGCCATGCCGCCGGCCGCCGTCATGCCGGGCAGACGGAGCGGGGAGAATACATCCGCATAAGGGCTGCCGCGGCCCGTAATTTCTTCTTGCAGCAGCGTGGCCGCGGCCATGGCGTTGGTCATGCCCCACTTGCCAAAGCCCGTGGCCACGTAGACATCCGGCATGCGCCTGCTGTAACGCCCCACATAGGGGATGCCGTCCATGGTGACGCAGTCCTGCGCGGACCAGCTTGCCTGTTCGCGGGCCTGAGGAAAGAGACGGCGGGCTTCCTGGCGCAGGCGTTCATAGCAGCCGGGCGAAGATTGGCCGCAGCGATGGCTTTCCCCTCCGAGAAAGACGGCGCCCTCGGCACGGCGGATGGATACGGCGCCCGGGCCAACGCCGTAAAGCATCCCATCGACGCGCTGACGGGTGCTCAGCGCGAGCGTATAGGAACGCTGCTGATACAGCCGCATGAAATATGCGCCGGGCAGCGTAAAGGCCGGATAATGCGTGCATACAACAATCGCGCTGGAGCGCACGCACCCATGCGCCGTGCGGGCCAGGGAACCGGAGAGGGAAAGAACGCGCGAATGCTCAAAGACGCGCAGCGGTTTGGCCAGCTGGTGCAGCAGGGGAAGCGGGTTGATCTGCGCCTGATGATCCATCCGCAGAGCGAGGGCGGGCAGAAGGGGAGCGGGCAGGTGGCGCGTGCTGCGGACGGAAAGGCCCAGCTGTTCACAGGCCCGCGCTTCCGCTTCCAGAGGCCGGGGGTTGCCCAGCGTGTAAAGATAGGCGCTCTGCCGGGAAAGGCCGCATTCCGCTGCGCAGGTTTCGGCAAGGTGGGCAAGCGCGTCAACGGCCTGCAGATTGGCCTGCGCATAGCCCCGGGCCCGTTCGAGGCCAACGGCGCGGATCAGCCTCTCTGCGAAGAGGCCGTGCTGTGCGGTGATCTTGGCCGTTGTGCCGAGGGTCTGCCCGCTCAAAAGCCGGTTTGCTTCCAGGAGAATGACGTCGAGCCCCTCCAAGGACAGAAGATGCGCGGTGAGAATGCCGCATATTCCTCCGCCGATGACAAGCACGTCGCAGGAAACCTCCCCTGTAAGGCTTGGGCGCGGGGAAGGGGAAGGCGCGTGAAGGGAAAAAAAGGGAGCCATGAGCATACACCTCCGTGGATTTCCATCGGTTTCTGTAGGGGCAGTATGCCCAAAAGG
>DVMG01000099.1 GCA_018715105.1 Candidatus Ventricola intestinavium | reverse complement strand
CAATGCCGTCCGCCGTCAGCCCGTTCTTGCGCTGGAATTCCTTGACAGCCGCCTCGGTCTTTGGCCCGAAATTGCCCGTGATCTCTGCCCAGTAATAGCCAAGCGTCGTCAGATCCTGCTGCAGATCGCGCACCTTTGTGCCGGAGGAATTCAGCCTCAGCAGGGAACTGCCGGAGCTGGATGAGGAGGAGGAAGAAACGGACGCCCCGCTTGCGCTGTAGACCGCGTCAATCTTGGCGATGGTCTGCGGGCCGGCAATGCCGTCTGCCGTCAGCCCATTCCTGCGCTGGAATTCCTTAATCGCGGCCTCAGTCTTCGTGCCGACATTGCCCGTAATGTCTCCATAATAATAGCCAAGGGCCTTGAGCTTCGTCTGCACATCTTTGACGGACTCGCCGTTGGAGCCCTCACGCAGATACGTATTGTCCGAATCGGCGGCGCTTGCCTTGCGCTCGGCTTCGGTAAACGTGCCCACGCGCTTGCTGGGCAGGTCGCCGCCCGAAACATTGAACGTCGACTTTGCCTGCGAGCTGCTCAGCACCTTGATATACGTTTCACTGCCGTCGCTCTGGCAGATCCATCCCGTCTCAATATCGCCGTTGCTCGCGCGATATTTGACCTGGACGAACGTATTGCCTCCGCTCGTTTTGGACGTGGTAATGTAGACGCAGGCATCCTTCACGACGTTGTCGATGATCGTCGCGTTTGTCGATGCCGATTCGCGCACACGAACCCGCGTCTGCGTCTGGCCGTATACTTTGCTGTAACTTGCGGCGCTCGCCGCCGGCACAGCAAACGCCATCACCAGCACGCACAGGATCGCAAGCAACACACCGCGTTTGTTGATCCTGTCTTTCATCACTGTAGATCCCCTCTTTCCATGCCGCCGCATCGCGGCGGCGATTGGCAGGCGGATACCCCGCAGCGGCAGCCGACAGGTATATCCATCCATTCCACATCATTACGTGTCAATTTTATTACGAATCTGTTAATTTGTCAACCATTTTTAAAAATTCAGTTTATGGAATTGTCATCCTTTTTCAAGTTTCCTTCATAATCTTTTTCTCCCGCTTCCAGCTTCAGCCGTTTTCTGGGGATAAATCCGGAAAAAACCGTGTCCCCGTCGCGGGATTCAAGCGTAATCTTGCCGCCCAGCTCCGTGACCGTGCGGCTTACGATAAACAGGCCCATTCCCTGCCCCGTGGACTTGGTTGTAAAGCCCGGTTCAAAGATCCGGCTCTTCATCCTTTCGTCAATGGCCGGGCCATTGTTGCGCACGGAAAAAAACCAGCTGCGCAGATCCTCCCCCAGCACGAGCTCCACCGTGGGCCGGATTCCCTCCGGAAGGGCTGCCGACAGGCAGGCATCCAGCGCGTTGTCAATCAGGTTGGCCAGCACACGGCAAATCTCCCAGGCAGGCATGAGCGGATCATCCCATTTGGCTGCGATGGAGAGCTTGAGCTCTGCCCCGCGCTGCTGAGCCTCCACCACCTTTGCCTGAATCAGCGCATTGACCGCCGGGCAGTCCGTGCGCAGCATGCTGCTTACGCGCTGCATGTCGCCGTAAATGCGATCCATATAGCGCATGGCCTCATCCGGCTCATTCATTTCAATGAGGCTGTAGACCACCTGGATATGATTCATAAAATCATGCCGCTGGGCGCGCATCTCCCGGTTGAGATCCTCCAGCTGGCCATAGGCCTCCTCAAGCTCCTGCGTCCTTTGCACCATACGCAGGCTGGTAATCGACGCGCCGATATCCGTCACGGCGCCCCATCCCACAATGGTGAAGCACAGCAGTGAGGTCATGCGCGCGATGGTTTCCTCCACCCCGGTGCTGAGCATCTTTCTGACCAGCACAATCATGGCCATGCCGGCCACAATCTCCAGCACATTGATGGCAATGGAAAAAAACGCAGCCTTTTTGACCTTCACGCGGTCGCGCATCTCTTCCTTGGTTAGTTTGAGTTTCATATTCCTCCGTCGGCTGCGCCGTTTCCATGCCCATCGTCTCGGTTGCTGATGTAAAAAATCCCATGCAGCG
Organism: Candidatus Ventricola intestinavium; assembly: GCA_018715105.1. Taxonomy (GTDB): domain Bacteria; phylum Bacillota; class Clostridia; order Christensenellales; family Aristaeellaceae; genus Ventricola; species Ventricola intestinavium. The sequence goes on along the minus strand of DVMG01000099.1, from coordinate 10,610 downwards.
CCTGGGAGCGGCCGCACAGGATTCTCTTTCACCCGTTTACTCGTGAAGCGAAGCCGGATACACGCCGCTCTCGTGCAGCTTGCGAAGCTCCGCCTGCACGTTGGGCTTGTCCTCTTTATAGGTCACGCCAAACCACATGGCATCCGTGGTGAGCATGGGCACCGTGAGCTCTCCCCTGTGCATCATGTCATCCACAAACACCGGCAGCAGGCATTCGGCCTTGATCGCATCCGGCGCAAGCCCCTTGAGGAAATCGGCGAAGTATTCCTCCAGCTTGCCGAAAATCCATGGCGTAAATCCCCAGAAATTCATGCTCACCGGCGCCAGCGGATCCAACAGCTCGCCCGGCTCTCCCGCGCCGATATCCCGGATTTCTCCGTTTTCACACAGCTTGATCTTGAGCGTTTCCACGACCTCGGAAAGGTTGCCGTTCTTGGCGCGGCAGACGCCGCGGGACACGGTGCCATTTTGGGAAACGGTGTTCTTGAGCTGATAGCCCACCATGGTCGCTTCTCCCTGAGGGGCCAGGGTCTGCAGCTTGTCGTAAGCGGTCGCAAACGCGGACACGCCATAGTAATCGTCCGCATTGATGACGGCGAAGGGCTGGTCAATCACATCCCGCGCGACGAGCACCGCATGCACCGTGCCGAACGGCTTGGTGCGCTCCTGCGGGATCTGGTAAAAGGAAGGAACGCTTGAAAAATCCTGGAAGGCATAATCCACCTTGACCTTTTTGGCAATACGGTCGCCGCAGATGGAGGCGACAAGATCCTTCATGCCCGGCTTGATGACAAAAACAACTTTATCAAATCCGGCACGGATCGCATCATACACCGAATACTCCATCAGGATTTCGCCATGGGGGCCCAGGCCATCCACCTGCTTGTTGCCGCCATATCGGGAACCCATACCCGCAGCCATAATCAGAAGTGTCGCGCCCATAAAACATCCTCCTCTGTCGCATGAACATTTGTTCGAGCATATTATACCGGATTTATCCTTTTCCTTCAAGCCATATTTCTCATTTTAACAAAAAGTTGGCATCCGGCGCACAAAGGCTTGCACGTTTTTCCCCGCAGGCAGTATAATAGGAAAAACAATCCCAGATTGGAGGATGACGGCATGAGAGTTCTTCTCATCAATGGCAGCCCGCGTCAAAACGGCTGCACATTCACGGCACTTGATGAAGTGGCCCGCGCGCTTGAGGGCGAGGGCGTTGAGGCGGAAATCCTGCATATCGGCAGCGGCCCCATCCGCGGCTGCATCGGCTGCGGCGGCTGTGCGCGCAAAGGAGACTGCCGCTGTGTGTTCGGTGATGACCGCGTCAACGAAGCGCTCGACCGCATGGCCGCATGCGACGGCCTCGTCATCGGTTCACCGGTTCACTATGCATCCGCGAGCGGCGGCATCACCTCTTTCATGGATCGGATGTTTTACGCCGGCGGCAGGCAGCTGCGCGGCAAGGTCGGAGCGGCTGTCGTCAGCGCGCGTCGTGCAGGCACAACCGCTGCGCTCGATCAGCTTCAGAAATACTTTGCCATCAGCGGCATGCCCATCGCGCCCAGCCAATACTGGCCCATGGTGCACGGCAACACGCCCGAGGAAGTCAAAAAGGACGAGGAAGGCCTGCAGATCATGCGCACACTGGGCCGGTATATGGCCTACATGATCAAGAGCTTTGCGCTCGCGCGCGAAAACGGCCTGCTTCCGCCCCCGCAGGAGGAGCCGCGGCGGCGCACAAATTTCATCCGCTGAACGCCTTCTCTTATATAGACGTTTTAAATGCCAAAATCTTTCACCCTTTGAAAAAATTTTTTGAAAATTTTTCAAAAAGCCCCCGCATGCTCTCCCTCCTTGGAGACCATGCGGGGGCTTCGCCATGCCGCATCGGGTTTTTCCCCGCTGCTTTTCTGCATACAGGGGCCTTTGGGCCTGTGCCAGGATGAAAAATCAAACCCGCGCCGGCGTTTTAGCCGTCGGCACGCAGATCGTGCTCTGGCCATTTAAGCTTTTCCTCATCATAACGGCGTGATTGCTCTGCCTGTTCATCGGCATCTCCCGCCACGCGGCACAACGCCCAAGCAAAAAAGGCCACAAGCACAATCAGCATCCCAATCGCGATGCCGACCAGCATCCTTCCCATCTGCTCCATCCCCTTTCGGTCACAGCCGGGTTGTTTTCCCATCGCTATTCTATCCGAAAAAGAGCAGACCCATGCGTTTTAAAGCCCCACGCGCTTATACATCCGGATGTTTCTCAGCGTCTTGGCGCTGTGCACGGTTTCCAATACAGCGCTGATCTTATCGGCCAGGGTGACGATCACCGTCTCTTTATACCGGGGCAGAGCAATGTTCAGGGGAAACATGTGCTTTTTGATCACATCGCGTTCAATGTCATTGAGCTCAAATTCCCTGAGCGCAGTCTCAAGCGCCTCCCTGGCATGCGTAAATCCATGCAGCAGGCGCAGATTGCCCGGATCATGCCAATCATACATGAAAAAGTCATGCAAAAGCGCACCGCGCACCATGCTGCGTTTATCCACTTCCACGTGATAACGCTCGGCAATGCGCAGAGCCAGGTAGCACACGGAAAGGCAGTGTTCATAGCGCGTCACCGCGCCGTGCTGCACAAATGCGCGCAGCGACTGCATGTGCTCCGAGTCAAGCACATCTTCGCCCAGGCGGCACATCTCAAGGAGGGTCGGATCCTGAGGAATGCGGCTGAAATCCATGTCCATTTTCCTTCTTTCCTGATAGGGTACTCGATACAAGGCCCGATTTATTATAGCGAATTAAACGACTTGCGTCAACCCGACAGTATTTTTTGCCAGGCATCCATCCTTTATGCGCCGATCCGCTTCAAAATCCGATGGTCCTTCATCCCTCTTCCGATGTGCAGATACAGCCGGCATCCACCTCCTTATCCGTTTTTTCTTAAAAAGGCCGGAGCCAAGAGCACGCCGCCCCTCCAGTCAAGGGGCGGCGTGCGCAAAAATTCCTGTGTGAAAGATTTCGCTTATTTCTGAACCAGATGCACAGCAAAGCCCGCGATTTCATCCTTGAGATAGATCGCCTTGAGCTGGCCGTCCTTCACATTGGCGCTGGCCGGATCAAACTCAAATCCCTGACGCTCCAGATAGGCCTTGGCGCGCTCGATGAAGTTGGTCTTAATGCCGATATGGCCCTTCGTCCCGCGGAACGGGGTCTTCATGACCTCAATGCCCGTGCCGGCAAAGATGGAGCTGTTGCCCACCTTCATCGTCCAGCCCAGCAGTTTGCACAGCTTGGCAGCCGTGTCCATGGCCTCTGCCTCGTCGGCGCTGTTGATTCCCACGTGCGCAAGTTCAAGCCCGAGCATCAGCTGCACAGCGGAAGAGGTCAGCGCGCGAATGCGATCCCAATCCTTGGCCTTCACGGCGTCGCCCGGCACCATCCAGCTGCCGCCGCAGCAGATGATCTTGCCAAAGGTCAGGTAATCAAGCAGATTCTTTTCGTTGATGCCGCCGGTAGGCATAAACTTCACGTCCACATACGGCGCGGCGATGGATTTGATGTATTTCAGGCCGCCCGCTGCCTCTGCCGGGAAAAACTTGACGGTCTTCAGCCCCAGGGAAAGCGCTGTCTCAATGTCGCTGGGATTCGCCGTGCCGGGGCAGACGGGAATGCCAATCTCCTGGCAGTGCTTCACCGTGGTGGGATTCAGTCCCGGCGAGACGATGAATTTCGCACCCGCGGCCACAGCGCGGTCCACCTGTTCGCAGGTGAGCACCGTGCCGGCGCCCACGACCATCTCCGGAAACGCCTTGGTCATGTTGGCAATGGCTTCCGCCGCCGCGGACGTGCGGAACGTGACCTCGGCGCAGGGCAGGCCGCCGTCAACCAGGGCCTGAGCCAGCGGCACGGCGTCCGCCGCATCCTGGATGGCAATCACCGGCACGATGCCGATCAGAGAAAGCTCTTTCAAAACGTCCATGGGTATTCCTCCTCGTGTACTATAAACAATGATGAGAATCTTCCGGCAAAAGCGCGGGAAAGCGCTTCAGCTTGCTGATATACGCCCCTTTTCTTCAAAAGGAGCTGCTGCTTTTTGAATGCGGAATCCGGCAGGGTTTCCCCTCCTGAGGGAAAGCGCTTTTGCCGGGAGCGCGAAGCGCAGCACTTCGCGCTCCCGCGCAACAGGCTTTATTTCACAAAGTCCTCACGCATCGGGGCAAAGATATCAAGCAGCACGCCGGCCTTTATGCAGGCGCAGCCGTGCACCTTGCCGCCATCCACCACAATGGAGTCGCCCGCCTTCATCACACGCTCCTCTCCCTCAATGTGATAGGTGAATTCACCTTCCAGCACATAGGAAATCTGCGTATGCGGATGCTGATGGTCGCTGCCCACCGCACCGGTGTCAAATCCGACCTCCACAAGCATCATCTCGCCGTTATAGGCCCGGATCTTGCGGCGCTGGCCGCCGCCCAGCTCTATCCACTGCGGGTCTTCTCTTTTCACAAATGTCTGCATGACGTCCTCCGAGGTCAATCAACCTTCATCCCGAAATACGCCACGGCGTTGTTGTAGCAGATGCCCTTCACAAGCTCGCCCAGCGTCTCATAATCCTCCGGATATTCGCCGTTTTCCACCCATTCGCCGATCAGGTTGCACAGGATCCGGCGGAAATACTCGTGACGGGTATAGGAGATAAAGGATCGGGAGTCGGTGAGCATGCCGACAAAACGGCCCAGCAGGCCCAGCGCGGCAAGCGCCTTCATCTGCTCGATCATGCCAAATTTCTGATCGCAGAACCACCAGCCGGAGCCGAACTGGATCTTGCCGGGGATTCCTTCGCCCTGGAAGTTGCCCAGCATGGTGCCGATGACATAGTTGTCCTTCGGGTTGAGGCAGTAAAGGATCGTCTTGGGCAGGTTGTCCGCACGCTCCTGCTCGGCCAGCAGCCGGGAGAGATTCTGGGCGATGCAGCCGTCATCGATGGAATCAAAGCCCACATCCGGGCCATACTTTTCAAACATGCGCGGATTGTTGTTGCGCATGGCGCCGATGTGATACTGCTGCACCCAGCCGCGAGCCTTGTACATGCGCGCCAGCTCAACGAGCACATAGGTCTTGTAGGACTGAATCTCCGCGTCGGTCAGCGGCGCGCCGCTCATGGCCTTGCGGAAGGCCTCACCGGCGATATGCGTGCTGGGAATGCCATAGGGCACGGTGTCCAGCGCATGGTCGGACAGGCGCGCGCCGTTGGCATGGAAATAATCCATCCGTGTCTCAAGCGCCTTCATCATGCTCTCCAGATTGAGGCACTGGATGCCGGAAACACGGGAAAGACGGTTCATGTAATCCACAAATCCGCCGCGGTCGATGTTGATAACCTTGTCAGGCCGCCAGGCCGGATAGACCTTAAAGGATGTCTTTTCCTTGGCCAGCTTGATCTGGTCGGCAAGGTCGTCCACCGGGTCGTCGGTTGTGCAGATGACCTTTACGCCAAACTTTTCAATCAGCCCCCGGCAGCGGAACTCCTCCTTTTCAAGCATCGCGTTGGCGCGATTCCAGATGTCCTCCGCCGTCTTCTCGCTCAGGATCTCGTTGATGCCAAACACGCGGCGCAGCTCCAGGTGCGTCCAGTGATACATCGGGTTGCCGATGCAGTATTTGAGCGAAGAGGCAAACGCCATCCACTTGTCAAACCAGCTGGCGTCGCCGCGGCAGAGCCTGTCGTCCACGCCGTTTGAGAGCATGACGCGCCACTTGTAGTGGTCGCCTCCCAGCATCAATTCGCCAATGTTGGCAAACTTGTGATTCTCCGCAATCATGCGGGGGGAAATATGGCAGTGGTAGTCGTAGATCGGCATGTTTTCCGCATAATCGTGATACAGCTTCTTGGCCACATCGTTCTCAAGCAGAAAATCGTCGTCCATAAAGGGTTTCATCGGGAATCCGCCTCCTTTTTGTATGTAAATCCTTTTGCGCGGCTTCGGCCTCGGGCGCCGGGCCGCATGATTGCAGCAGTTCGTGCGGGAAAACCGCTTTACAGCGTCACGCCGTCCTTAAAGATGGCAATCTCGCGGAAATCATGCTTCTCGCTCTGCGTCTGTTCCCCGGAAGCAATGCGTAGCAGCATCTGAAAGAATGTCTCCGTCGTCTCCTTCATCTCGGCGCCCTGCACCAGCACGCCGGCGTTGAAGTCGATCCAGTCCTTCTTTTTCTTCGCCAGCGGCGTGTTGGTCGCCACCTTGACCGTCGGAATCGGCGCGCCGACCGGCGTGCCGCGCCCAGTGGTAAAGAGCACCATCTGCGCGCCGGAGGCCATCAGCGCCGTGATGGCGCACAGGTCGTTACCCGGCCCCTTGACCAGATTGAGGCCCTTCTGTGTGACCGGCTCACAGTAATCAAGCACACCGCGAACCTCTGCCGTGCCGCCCTTCTGCGTGCACCCGAGCGACTTATCCTCCAGCGTGGTGATTCCGCCGGCCTTGTTGCCCGGGGAAGGATTCTCGTAAACCTCCTGCCCGTGGCGGATAAAATACGCCTTAAAGTCATTGATGAGCGCAACCGCCTTGTCAAACGTCTGCTTATCCTTGCAGCGGTTCATGAGGATGGTTTCCGCGCCGAACATCTCCGGCACCTCCGTCAGCAGCGTTGTGCCGCCGTGACGCGCGAGCAGATCGGACGTGCTTCCCAGAAGGGGATTGGCCGTGATGCCGGACAGGCCGTCGCTTCCGCCGCATTTCAGGCCGATCACCAGCTCGCTGGCCGGCACCGTCTGACGCCTGGCCTTCGCCGCATAAGCCGTCAGTTCATCAAGCAGCCGCATGCCCTCCTCCACTTCATCCTCCACATCCTGGGTCACCAGGAACTTGACGCGGTCGGGATGATAGGCGCCCAGCACCTTCTTGAATTCGGCCACATTGTTATTTTCGCATCCCAGGCTCAGCACAAGCACCGCACCGGCATTCGGGTGGCGCACCATGGAGGCGAGCAGCTTCTGCGTATTTTTGTGATCCTCCCCCAACTGGGAGCAGCCATAGGGGTGCACAAAGCAGTGAATGCCGTCCACGCGGTCGCCATAGGCCTGCTGGGCCAGGCGCTCCAGCGTCTTGGCCGTTCCGTTGACGCAGCCCACGGTGTTGACAATCCACACCTCATTGCGGATTCCCACGCGGCCATCCTCGCGCACATAGCCTTCAAACGTCGCCTCACGGTCAACAGGCATGGCACACGGATGCGGCTCATAGCTGTATTCAAGCAGGCCGGAGAGATTGGTCTTCACATTATGGGTGTGCACCCAGCTTCCCGCCGCGATGGGCGCCGTGGCATGGCCGATCGGGAAGGCATACTTGATGACGTTTTCCCCTTCCGCGATCTCACACAGCGAAAACTTGTGCCCTGCGGGGATCTCCTCCCGCAGCGTCACGCCCAGGCAGGTTTCCCCCGCCTTCAGCGGCTCAATGGCGACGGCCACATTGTCGCGGTCCGTAATTCTGATAAACCTGCTCATTCGCCCACAACCTCTTCAATCGCAGCCCTGGCGCCCTTTGTCTGGATCGCCTCAAGCGATGCCGCTACACTGGCCTCAAAGCCGGGGATTTCCTGCGTCAGGTCGCTGCCCCAAAATGCGGTGTTGGTCAAAACGGCGTTCGCAATCTGCGCAGCGGGCTTTCCGGTCAGCCCCGCGAAGAAATCAATCACAAACTGATCATCCGCGATGGGATATTCATTGCCGGCGGCACGGACACCCACAAACGAGCCGTCTTCCTTCTTCTTCCCACAGTAGAAGGCGATAAACGCCGCCATGGAGAATGTGAGGATCTTGGGCAGCTTGCCCTTGCGGATCACATATTCTTTGATGGTCGGCAGCACGCGCGCGCGGAACTTGCTCTGGCTGTTGAGCGCGATGGACAAAAGCAGATGACGGTTGAACGGATTGGAGAAACGCTCAAAGATCGCCGAGGCAAACGCTTCAAGATCCTCCTTAGGCAAATCAAGCGTGGGCATGATTTCGTCAAAAAGCGCCTGAGACATATAGGAGCGCATGGTCTTGTCCGCCATGCAGTCGCCCACAATCTCCATGCCCGCCAGATAAGCGCCCAGCACCATGGACGTGTGCGCCCCGTTGAGCATGCGCACCTTGCGCAGCTTATACGGGGAAACATCCTGCGTGAAGACGACGTTGCATCCCGCCTTCTTGAAGGGCAGTTCCTCCTCAATCCAGGCCGGGCCTTCGATGACCCACAGGCCGAAGGGCTCAGCGGTGTCCAGCATGTTGTCACGATAGCCGAATTCCTGATACAGAGCCTCGGCCTCGCCGCGCGGAAATCCCGTCACAATGCGGTCCACCAGCGTGGAGCAGAAGACGTTCTCCTCCCTGAGCCAGGTCTTGAATGCCTCGCTGAGACCCCACTGCTCGGCGGTCTTCAGGCAGCACTCTTCAAGGTTGCGGCCATTATAATCAATCAGCTCACAGGGAAGCAGGATAAAGCCGGTTCCCTTCGCGCCGCCAAACGCTGTAAACCGCTCATAAAGCAGGCGGGTCAGCTTGCCGGGATAGGAGGCCTGGGGCCTGTCCTCAAAGCTGTCCTTGCCGGTGTAAACGATCCCGGCCTCCGTGGTATTGGAAATGATGATGCGCATGTCCTTTTGATGCGCCAGCGCGAGATACCCCTCAAAGTCATCATAGGGGGACAGGCCGCGCGTCACGCTCTGGATAATGCGCGTATCCTTGCTGGCCTTGCCGTCCACCTGGCCGCGCAGGATCAGGGTATACAGGCCATCCTGTTCGTTGAGCATGCCGACCATGCCCTTTTCGATGGGCTGCACAAGGACTACGCCGGCGTCCATTCCCGCTTTTTCGTTGGCCATGTCGATCATCCAGTCGCAGAAGGCGCGCAAAAAGCCGCCCTCACCGAACTGAATAACCCGTTCGGTCTTCGGCGCGACGCCGCGCGCCATGCTGATGGAGGGAAGTGTCGAAGCGTTGAGCTGAATCATGTTAAAAACCTCCCAAATACGAATCCGTCCCGAAAGTTGCTGCGCATGGACTGCGCAGAAGGCGCCGATCGGCGGCCCGGGAAACGCCCTGCAGCCTCTGCCGGTCCGCGCATCAGGCATCGGAGGCACGTAAGAATGCTGAGCGGCATTCCCCTGTTCCGCCATCCGTTACACTGTATACAGTATAGCACCGTGCATAGTCCCCCGTCAAGATTTGGGGCAAAAGGAAGGATGAGGATTTGTCAAACCTGAATAAGTCGTCTGATGATCCCGGATGCATCCATCCGTATAAAAAAGGAGCCGCGCGCGCTCCATTCAGCTTGCCATCCATGCATCTTGGTGGTAAAATATGGATAGTGATTCAGCTCAATTTTCAGCATGGGAGGTTGGTACTTTTATGAAAAGACGCATTGGCATCCTCACCAGCGGCGGAGACTGCCCGGGACTGAACGCCTGTATCCGCGGCGTGGCACGGGCCAGCTATTCCCTGTTTGAGGCCGAAATCATCGGCATTCAGGATGGTTATGCCGGTCTGATCGAGGGCGACTACAAAGTGATGCAGCGCTCGGATTTTTCCGGCATCCTGACGCTGGGCGGCACGATCCTTGGCACACGCCGGACGCCTTTCAGCAAAATGCGTGAAATCGGCGACGATAACGTGGATAAGGTCAAAGCCATGAAGGCCAATTACAAGAAAATGCGCCTTGACTGCCTGGTCACCCTGGGCGGCAACGGCACGCATAAGACGGCCAACCTGCTCGCGGAAGAGGGCCTAAACGTCATCGGCCTGCCTAAGACGATCGACAACGATATCTGGGGAACCGATGTGACGTTCGGCTTCCACACGGCCGTGGACATTGCCACGGATGTCATCGACCGCATTCACACCACGGCTGCCAGCCATGGCCGCTGCATGGTCATCGAGCTCATGGGCAACAAAGCCGGCTGGCTTACGCTCTATGCCGGCATGGCAGGCGGCGCGGATATCATTCTCCTGCCTGAAATCCCCTATGATATCGACATCGTGGCGGAAGCCGTGCAGCGCCGTGCGGAGGCGGGAAAGGATTTTTCCATCATTGCGGTCGCCGAGGGCGCCATGTCCGTGCAGGAAGCCTCCATGAAGAAAAAAGAGCGCGCCGCCTTCCGCGAGGAAACCCATTTCAGCGGCATTGCCGCCCGTATTGCCAAAGAGCTGGAGGAAAAGGTCGGCGTAGAGGCCCGGTCGGTTGTCCCCGGCCATGTGCAGCGCGGCGGCAGCCCCAGCGCCTACGACCGCATGCTCTCCACGCTCTTCGGCGTGCATGCGGCTCAGCTGATCGCAGCCGAGAATTATGGCCAGGCGGTCGCCATGGTCGGCAGCAGCGTGTCTCATAACCCGCTTTCAGAGGTTGCGGGCAAGACCAAGTTCGTTCCGGCCGATGCGCAGGCCATCCGCGCGGCCCGCAGCATGGGCATTTCCATGGGAGATTGACATATTCAAAGAAACGGCGGGCTGCCTTCCCCGCCTCCTAATAAGAAAACATGAGATAGTCCAGTAAAATCAATGTTTTCAGAGGCAAGGAACACGATGTGAAGTCAAAAAATCAAATACTGGCAGGATAAAGGGTGCTGATGTGAAAT
>DVMG01000098.1 GCA_018715105.1 Candidatus Ventricola intestinavium | reverse complement strand
TTGAGGTTCTGCCTCAACGCCCCGCCGAAGGGCGTTCCAATCGCCCCTTGGAAACCTTCGGGCGCAAATTCTTCGTTTTTACTTGAAGTTTTTGCTTGAAAGGTCTGAATTCTTAGCCTGACAGCCCCGCTTTTTTGATTTCCTGAAGGGCATAAACGAGCCGGAAAAGCCGGATGAAGAGGGATATGCGTTTGAAAAGAGCGTCATCTCCGCCGCAGTCCCTTGGGATAGTGATTCTTCATGATGCCTGCGGCCTGTTTGCCCCAGCCCAGGGAGATTCCCTCGTGGCACAGCAGCGTGTAACCCGGCGGCAGATCCCCCAGGGAAAGCGCTTCTCCCGCCTGATAGGCGAGCGCCTGTTCCCGCGAGAGCGCGGCAGTGCGTGCGGCCTCCTCGGGCCTCATGGCCATGGCCAGCGCATGATCGGGCACGACACGGTGCCCTTCCCGGCGTGCAACGAGCAGGCCGGTGCGCAGCACGCGAAGGCCGCCGAGCGCGGCGAGGCAGATTCCCTCTGGCAGGGACCAGAGCGCATCGCCGGCGGCATAGAGCCTCTCGGGGGCACAGCCCGGCGCAAACACATCCGGCAGAACGTCTGCCGTAAGAGCGGACATATTCGCGGGCGGAGGGGATGCGTCCGCGCGGCCGTGAGAATCAGAGGACTTCGCATCGGCCTGCCGCCGCAGCAGGCTCACAAAATGGCCTTCTCCCCGGATTTGATGTGGATAGAGATGCACATAACCCTGCTCTGCGCGCGGCAGGCCGGGCAGGGCAAAGGGCTCCAACGCGAAATCGCTGTGCTGCTGAAGGAAGGATGTAAGCACGCCCTCGTTTTCCACATCGTTAAACGTGCAGGTCGAGTAGACCATCGCGCCGCCGGGGGCGAGCATCCGGGCGGCCTGATGCAGAATCTCAAGCTGGCGCCGGGCGCATCCGGGCGGCGCATTCTCCGTCCACTCGCTTCGGGCCTCGATCTGGCGGCGGAACATGCCCTCGCCGGAACAGGGAGCATCCACGAGGATGCGGTCAAAGAAGGCTTCAAAGCGTGGAGCGAGAAGATCCGGCGGCGCGCAGGTGACCACGGCATTTCGCACGCCCATCCGTTCGATGTTCCTTGAAAGGATCTGAGCGCGGGAAGGCACGGGTTCGTTGCACACGAGCAGGCCGCGGCCCTGCATGAGCGCGGCAATCTGCGTGCTTTTGCCGCCGGGGGCGGCGCACAGATCGAGCACACGCTCGCCGGGCCGGGGATCAAGCGCAGTGACCGCGCTCAGCGCGCTGGGCTCCTGCAGATAAAACAGCCCTCCTTCGTGAAGGGGGGACAGACCGGGCCGCGCGCTGTCCTGAACAAAATAGGCGCCCCGTGCCCATGGCACGGGATCGGCCATCCCCTCGATCGCGCAGGGCGGCGTCCCGTCCGCGCGCAGGAGAAGATTGATGCGCAGCGCGCGCGATACCGGTTCGTCAAGCGCGCGCATGTACGCGAAAAAGCCTGCTTCACCGAGCAGGCGTTTCATTTGTTCTTCATATCCCTGAGGGAGATTGTGCATGAGAGACCTCCAACCGTTCTGCCGGAACCGTGCCCCGTCCGCCGTAAAGAGACGCACATGGAGCGGTCAGACGGCGCCCTCCCGCGTGTCATCGTTTCCATGCAGCAACACCGCGCAGAGGCGGCGCTTTTCGTCAATGCCGGATTCCACCACATACATGCGCCCGATGCCGCAGGCGGAATTGAACACGGATTCCCGGGTTGTCAGAATGCAGAATACGTTGCGCGACGCGCGGGAAGCCATGTCGCGGAAAATGACATTAGGCGGCACAAGCCCTTCGCGGCTGAGCTTTCTGGCAAAGCGGCGGTAGGCCGTATTCGCTTTGGCGGCATCGTGAAACACAGCAGGGGAAAGAACGAGCCTGCAAATTCCCGGTTCGATCTGGCTGGACGTCTGATAGCGGCCTTCCCATGGCCGGTTTTCCGGCCAGGCGACGATGTCGACCACAGCGCAGTCCGTTTCAATTGTGCGCATCTGCATCCCTCCTTCCGCGAGAACAGCATGTTTGTATATTCATTATAACATAAACACGATGGGATTCGCAAGGAGAATCGGGCATTTCCCAATCTTTCCAGAAAATTTTACATCCAAATCCGGTCCCATGGGATTTTTGAATTGGTGAAGATCCGGCGCCGCGAAGCCCCGATGCATGCTTCCCGGCTCTCCTTTACGGGCCGGGCGCGCCGGATGCGAACCGGCGTTATCGGATTTCCTGTGCCGCGCACAGGGCCGCCACACAGCCCTCGCCCACCGCTTTGGCCACCTGAAACGGCTGGCCGGTGCAGTCCCCGGCGGCGAACACGCCGGGGATGCTGGTGCGCATCTGACGGTCCACCCGAAGGAAGGGCCCCTCTGTGTCAAGGCCGGGGAGCAGCGTGGAGAGCGCGGTCGCCTCGCGGAAGATAAAGATGCCGTCAAACGGCCGTTCCTCCCCGCCGGCGCGCAGCCCTTTCACCTGACTTTCTCCCAGAATGGCCTCCGGCCGGTCGCCGCAGACGGTGATTCTGGAATCAAGCGCGTCATCCGGTTTGCCAAAATAGGTCACTTCCCGGCAAAGGCCGGCCAGGAAGTTTGCCTCTCCCACGGCCTCCGGCCCCTGAGCGATGACGGCCACGCACCGGCCGCGATAAAGCATGCCGTCGCATGTGCCGCAGTAGCTCACCCCATGGCCGAGAAGAGCCTGCTCGCCGGGCAGAAGCCGGGGCTGCTTGGCCCCTGTGCACAGGATCACGCGCTTTGCCTCGATGAAATCCGCACCGAGGGAGAGGGAAAAGCTTTCTCCCATGGGAAGAATCTGATGGATTACACCGGGGAGCATCTGTGCGCCCAGGTTTTCCGCCTGGCTGCGCATGGCGCTGAGCAATGCTTCGCCGGATATATCCGGCAGACCGGGATAGTTGGCCACGCTCTGCGCCCGGCTGAGCCAACCGGTATTTTGCCCGATGACCACGACGGATTTTTGACGCTTGCGTGCCTGGATGGCGGCGCTGTAGCCTGCGGGGCCCGCGCCGATGACAGCGATATCAAACATGGTTTTATTCTCCAAAGGGGTCGGTGGTTTTTTAAAGAGAGTCCGGCGGCTGATGTCCCTGTGCTTCCTGAGAGGCAGGAACCAGGGTGACGCTTTTGCCGTGAAGCTTTACATCCAGGGCATCGCCGCTGAGCAGGCGCAGGCCCGTTCCCTCATGGGAAACGCTCACCTCAATCAGGCGGCCGCGATAGACGATTTTGAAGGCATAGCCCTCCCAGCCGCTGGGAAGCTGGGGGTCAAAGCTCAGCTCTCCCGTGATGGTGCGCATGCCCGCAAACCCCTGCACGATGGAAAGCCAGCTGCCGGCCATAGACGTGATGTGCAGGCCGTCCTCGGTGTCGTTGTTGATGTTGTCCAGATCCAGGCGTGCGGTGCGGCGGTAAAGCTCCTGCGCCTTTTGGAGCTCGCCGATCGACGCGGCCAGAATGCTGTGCACACACGGGGAGAGGCTCGACTCGTGCACCGTCATCGGCTCGTAAAACTCAAAGTTGCGGCGGATCACATCCTTGTCATACAGGTGCTCAAGGAAGTAAAGCCCCTGCAGAACATCCGCTTGCTTGATGAAGCAGGAACGCAGGATCTTATCCCAGCTCCATTTCTGATTGAGCGGACGCTGGTCTTCGGGCAGGCTGCTTGCGGGCATGAGATCCTTATCCAGAAAGGTATCGTGCTGCACAAAGATGTCCCGCTGCGCATCGTAGGGGAGATACATCTTCTCGCTGATCTCGCGGAATGTGCGCATTTCTTCGGCGCTGACGCCGAGCTTCTGCGCCTTTTCACGCGGTACGAGCATCAGCTGCTCAGCGGTGTAGGAAAGCTCCCAGGCGGCCATCCGATTGGTGTACCAGTTGTTATTGACATTGTTTTCATATTCGTTGGGGCCGGTGACACCGTGGATCATGTATTTCTGTGCGCGCTTTGAAAAGTGCACGCGCCCAACCCAGAAACGGGCGATTCCCAGCAGCACGTCGATGCCGAATTCATCCAGGTAGCTGCGGTCCCCGGTATACTGGGTGTAGGCATAGATCGCGTAGGCCACAGCGCTGTTGCGGTGGATCTCCTCAAACGTGATTTCCCACTCGTTGTGGCATTCTACGCCCGTGAAGGTGACCATCGGGTAAAGCGCGCCGGGCAGGCCCTGCTGCCGGGCGTTGTGATAGGCGCCGTCCAGCTGAAGCCAGCGGTATTGCAGCAGATTGCGCGCCACCTCTTCGCCCGCGATGGCCGTATACATCGGCAGGCAATAGGCTTCGGTGTCCCAATAGGTGGCGCCGCCGTATTTTTCACCCGTAAAGCCCTTGGGGCCGATGTTCAGGCGCGCATCCTCTCCATAATAGGTGGAAAACAGCTGAAAGATGTTAAAGCGAATGCCCTGCTGCCCGGCCACGTCCCCTTCAATGCGCACGTCGGCCTTTTCCCACCGGCGGGCCCACGCGCGCTCCTGCTCCCGGCGCAGGGCATCATAGCCCGCATCCCTGGCGCTGAGCACGCCGGCCTGCGCGGCGGACAGAAGCGTTTCCTCCGAATGATCGCGGCTGGTGGTCACGCTGACGAACTTGTCGCAGCCCACGGTCTGCCCGGCTTCCACGTCAAAGACGAACTTGCGGGAGACATAGCCCTCGTCCATGCCCGTTTTGACTTTCCGCGGTTTTTCGGTGGGCACGGCCGCCATGGCGCCGCAGACGGCAAAACGCGGGGTGCCAAAGGGGTTTTCCTTGGTCCGCACGGCCACGCTGAGCACATCCTGATCGTCTTCCTCGCCTTCAAAGAGCCAGAACGTCTCGTCGTAATTGGCGTCCTCATTATGCACCTGTGCGTCGATGGCCGGGATGAGCGCGACCTTGCAGTCGTAATCCGCCTTGACCCGGCAGCGCAGAGCCAGAATCTCTGGCCGGGCGATGGACACAAAGCGCTCGAAAAAGACGTGAACGGTGCCTTCGTCCCGGCGGATGGTGAATTCGCGGGTGAGCACGCCCGCCTTCATATCCAGCACGCGGGAAAAGGATTCCACACGGTCACAGAAAAGATCGATGTCCTCCCGGTCAATCCGCACGCGCAGGGAAAGGATATTCATCGCGTTGATGACCTTGCCGAAATAGAGCGGATAGCCGTTTTTCCACCAGCCCACGCGCGTTTTATCCGGGAACCAGACGCCGGCCAGATAGGTGCCGCGATGGCTGTCTCCGCTGTAACGCTCCTCAAAGTTGCCGCGCATGCCCATATGGCCGTTGCCGATGGAGGTGATGGACTCGCAAAGGCGCATGTCCTGCTTGTGCAGCCCGGTTTCAATCAGCCGCCAGGGATCGTATTGAAAGATCGTTTTCATGGTGAAGCCCTCTCGCTTTCTCTGATATCGGTATGCGTAGTATGGCACGTCCATCCTAAAAAAAGCCGCAAGACGCTGCGGCTTTTGTGGGACTTACGCTTTGACGGGGATTTTGACGACAACCTTGCGGTAATGTTTGACAAATTCGTGATGACAGGCGGCTTTATGCCCATCGCTGGGAAACATGACATAGAACATACCCGGCCGCACGGAGATGGATGTGGACGTGCCGGTGTAAAAGAAATTGTCGTGCTCAGGATCCTCGGAGAGAAGGTTGAGCTCCTGAACATGCGCCCACGACATGCGTTCGCCGCCGGCAATGCAGTATTGCAGGTCGATGTATTTTTTGTGGGACTCAAGATTCACCGTATCCAGCGGACGTTTATCCCCTTCTGAGACGGTCGCAAAAAGGCCGTTGCCCAACTCATAGCGGCCGGGCTCCAGATCCGGCGCCTCCGCCAGAAACGCAAAGGCGAGCTCCATATCGGGATGCAGCGCGTAATAGCGTTCCTGCTCCTCAATGCGATCAATGATCACAGAATCCTACCTCCTTGATGATGTCTTGATCGGGTCTCTTCCATTATAAGGCAATTGTCAGAGGCCGTCAAGTGCGGCTCCCGGCCGGTCAGGCGCGCAAAAGCGCAGAGCGCGCGATGCCGGCTGCCTGCTGCGCGGCATCCTCCACGAGGGACTGCAGGCTGGCGCCGTGCGCCCCGGCCACATGGGTGCCGCAGCGCTCTGTGGGCACGAGGATGCGCACCGCCCGGCTTGCGCCCACACACGCGGCCATCTCTGCCGTGACCTCGCCCATCATCGAATCCTTGAGCACCAGAGCGATGGGCGCAACCAGCACGTCGGCGTGCTCCGCGGCCCAGCGCACGGCGTTTTCCCCTGTCGCACCGCGCTGCGCACCGGCTTTGAGCATGGTGGCTGTGGCCATGGCGTTTGTGCCCACACACAGAAGCTGCGCGCCCTCCGGCAGCTGGGGAAGAAGCGCGGCAATCAGCGCGCGGCCGATGCCGCCGCCCTGGCCGTCCAGCACGATAATGGTCATAAAAAACCTCCTGAGGCATGATGCAAAGATATAAAAAGATATAAGATGTAAACTTGAAGGCAAACCGGCAGGATGCCGGCTGCAGTTTGCTGACATAAGCGCCGCTTTCATTCAGGAGAGGCGCTGCTTTTCCGGAGATTGTGGGAATCTTATCTCCCGCCTTCGGGGAAGATAAGCGTTTTGTCAACGGTCTGAAGCCGGTTTGGGCTCATATTTTTCGGCAAACTCCGTCACCGCCTGACGGATGCGCTCGCTTCCCGCCTCCATGTCCTCCACTCGAAGCACACGGCATTCGCCGGCGGCCATGGCGTGCATGATGGCGTCGCTGATCTCGCCGCTGTGGTGGGAATAGTCAAAGTAATGATCCAGATGGGTGATCCATTCAAGACGGGAGGAAAAATCGTAGATCTCCACATTGGGATAGGAAAGCAGCAATTCACAGACCCGTGCGCGCGTGCGGAACTGCTGCTCGGAGAGGCCGCCGCGTGTCATCAGATACCAGTAGCCCACGGAGTAAGGCGGCATGTAGATCTTGAATACCGTCTCCGGATGGGCCTGGATGGAGGGCTCCAGATGCCGCACGATGTTCTCCGTGGATCGCTCAAGCCGGTCCTCCTGCATGGGCTGCTGGGCGGAAAACGTGATCGAATCGAGCACGCTCTGCTCGGAAAAGACCACATCCGTCCACTGATACATGTCGTCACGCTTGGTGTCAAGGGGTTTGCCGATGTTTCCAAGCATTTTGGGAACACGCACCAGCAGCACATCGCGGTTGAAGAGATAATTCACATCGTCCAGCGGGTTGTCGTTCCACAGATAATCGTAGATTTCCTCGTCGTCATCCGGCGCGCCCATCAGGCTGTAGGCGTCCACGGCCAGGATGGCCAGCTTCAGGCTGCGCTGCTTAAGCACATGCGTCAGCTGCCAGCCCATCTGCGCGGCATAGGATCCCCGCATGGGCAGTTTCACGGAGCGCACGCCGAAACATGCGTCGATGACGGAAGGATGGCTCATCTCCACCATGGACGTGCCGAGAATCACGGCGTCGTATTCATAGTTTTTGGCAATGCCGGGGTTGTTGTAGCTCTCCTGATCGTAAAGCGGCAGGATCCTGGATTCCCGATACTGCTCAAAGGGATCGACGATAAACACCGTCAGCGCACAGAGCGCAAAGAGCAGGGCAAGCGCCGCCAGAGCGCCGATGCTCCACGCCTTTGCGCGGATTTGAAAGCGCATTCGCGCAAGCCTCCTTGTCCTGATGACCATGCGGCCGTTTGATCTTTTCCAGTTTATAGGGTTTTGCGTGGAATGTCAAGCGGAGGGGAAACGGCGCGGAGAATTTGCGATTCATGAAGGGCTTTGCAAAAACCGCGGCGCCTTCGCCCGCCCCGAATAATTTGCTGTTGGCAATTCATGTTCCAAAGGGTATAATAGACAAAAAGGAAAAGGAAGGAAAGGAGCTGTTTGTATGGCGAATCCCAATATTCCCACCCCGCATATCACCGCAAAAGAGGGCGATTTCGCCCGCACGGTTCTCATGCCGGGCGACCCTCTGCGCAGCCGGTTTATCGCGGAGACGTATCTTGAAAACCCCGTGCTCGTCAACAACACGCGCGGCGTGCAGGGCTATACCGGCACCTATAAGGGAAAACGCGTATCGGTGATGGCATCCGGCATGGGGATTCCCTCCATCGGCATTTATTCCTACGAACTGTTTCACTTTTACGGCGTAGAGAACATCATCCGTGTGGGCACGGCAGGCGGCCTTGGCGACAACGTGCGCGTGCGCGATGTGGTGATGGGCATGAGCGCCTATACCAACTCAAACTTTGGCCGCCAGTTCGGCTTTGAGGGAAACGTCGCGCCGTGCTGTTCGTTTAAGCTGCTGGAGAAGGCCGTCGCTGCCGCCAGAAGAATGGGCGTGGAGCCGAATGTCGGCGCGCTGTATTCCTCGGATATCTTTTATGACGAGTCCGGCGCGGGCGGCAAGCTCAAAAAGCTGGGCGTGCTGGCCGTGGAAATGGAATCCGCCGCCCTGTATCTGAACGCGGCGCGGGCGGGCAAGAATGCGCTGGCCATCTGCACGATCAGCGATCATCTTTTCACCGGCGAATCCCTGCCCGCCGAGGAGCGCCAGACATCCTTTACGCAGATGATGGAGATTGCGCTTGAAATCGCATAAGACGCAGGGACAGACCGGCCCTATGGATCCGGGAGGATCATCGGCCCGGATAAAAACAGACAAAAACGAATGAAAGAAGGAAACGGCGCACATGAGCATGGAAAGGGCTCGGGCCCATCTTGAAAAATACGGCCTTGCGGACAGGATTCTGGAGTTTGATGTATCCAGCGCCACCGTGGCGCTGGCCGCCCAGGCGCTTGGCTGTGAACCGGAGCATATCGCCAAGACGCTCTCCTTTGAGCGCGGGGAGGGCGCGCTTTTGATCCTGGCGGCGGGCGACGCGCGCATTGACAACGCCAAGTTCAAACAGCGCTTTGGCATGAAGGCGCGCATGCTGAGCGCCGACCGTGTCGAGCCCCTGATCGGGCATGCCGTCGGCGGCGTATGCCCCTTCGGCGTCCGGCCGGGGGTGGAAGTCTATCTGGATGCGTCGCTGCGCAGATTCGATGTGATCTATCCGGCGGCCGGCACGCCGAAAAGCGCCGTGCGCCTGAGCGTGCCGGAGCTGGAGCGTGCCAGCGAGGCGATCGGCTGGGTAGACGTGTGCAAGGCGTAGGGACATCCTTCCCCTTCAGACGGTGGAATCGTGAGGCCGCCCGCGCTGGTGCCAGAGCGCATGAAAGCAGCAGGCAAGGGCCGCCCCCGCCGTGTCGATCATCACATCCATCGGGCTGGGCCCGCGGCCGGGGATGAACCGCTGGTGAAACTCATCGGTTCCGGCATAGGCGGCGCTGAGCATAAGCGCCCAAAGCCGCGGCCGCCGTGCGCCGCTCAGGCGCAGGGCACGTTCAAAAAGCAGCCACAAAACGGCATACTCCGCCATGTGCGCGGCTTTGCGCACCAGCAGCTCAAGGGCCTGAGACGGCATGGCCTGCGCGGTCTCTTCCCCCAGAAGCAGGGTGACGGAGTGGATCAGCAGCCGGGTCACCGTGCCGCTCTGCTCCCCGGAGACGTCGCCCGGCATGGCGGACATCAGGAAGATCAGCCCCATCCATGCCGCACACAGGGCCCAGGCCATTCTCTTTTTCCATGCGTCGCTTTTCATGCATTTGCTCCTTTCCCTGCAGGGAGGATCCGGGATCCCATCCATCATACCACATGGGGCGCGGTTTGCAAAGACATGAGCCATGCGTGTGCCGCGCGGCGGGCGTGAGGAAGAGGGCGGCGTGCAAATCGCGGAGAATCTGGCAAAAAATGCTTGTGTTTTCATCGCCGTCTGGTATAATGAAAGGAGAATGCCTGCCGTTGCTGCTGCGCATGAGGCGGATCCAGGCAAAAGAGTAAAAAGTCTCTGCTTTCGGAGGTATGAAGATATGAAAAGAAAAATGGCGGCGGCGCTCGCCCTTGCAGGCCTGATCCTGACCCTGAACGCCTATGCGGAGGACGGCGCATTGCCGGGCGTCACGCCGGAGCCCACGGTCTCTGCTACCGCAACGCCTCTGCCTGCCGCGACGCCGCAGCCGGCGCAGGACTCTGCGCTCACGATTCTGACAACGGCGCAGCCCGCCGGGGCGACCCCCGTGCCCGAAGGCGCGCTGGTTCTGGCTCCTACGGCCACGCCTGTTGTGACGCCTGAGCCGACGATCCTGCCCGGTTCTGAGCAGACCCTTCGCGTGACCGAGGAATACCGCTGGTTTGTCAACGAGTATAAGAATACGCGCGGGGTGACGGTTCGCTATTATGACAATGTGTTTGCCCCCAACCACGGGGAATACGGCCTGACCCCGTTTGACAGCACGGTCCCGCCGGAGTATTTTGTCGTGGATGAAACCGGGGCTTACGCGCTCGCCCCGATCGTGCTGGATATCACCGATGCCATGCGCGTGCGCCTTTATGGCGGCGATTATGGAGAAACGGCCATGTATTATGGCCAATACTGCGAGCGCGTGCGCGGCAAGTATGACCGGGTCGGCTTTTCGGGAGTGCACGAGGGCATCGACTTTGTCTATCAGGAGAATGCGCCGCTTTACGCCATCCTGGGCGGCGTAGTCACACGCGCGGGAGACAGCAACGGCACGGTCGCCATCTACAGCGAGGAATATGATGTGACGCTGCTCTACCTGCACTGCGAGGAGATCGCGGTTCGCCGGGGCGACGAGGTGGACGCCGGCGCACGGATTGCGAAGGAAGGCAGTAAAAATGCTGGAAGTGCCTACACCCATGTGGAATTCAGAACGGGACGCCATACGTCCTCAAGCCCGTATCGGGATACACAGCTGACCAGCGACTGCCCCTATGCCGCGATGCAGCGGGCCCTTGGCGTAACGGAATCCGGGCAGGAGACCTACACCTATGCGCAGGCGCAGCGCCTGCGCCTGCGTGCCGCCGTGATCGCACAGGGAGCGGAGGATGCCGCCAAGGCCGCCGAAGCGGAGACGGAACGCCAGCGCCTGGAGGCAGAAGCCGCGGCGCTTGCCGCAGAAGAAGCGCGTAAGGCGGCGGAGGCGGAAGCGGAACGCCAGCGCTTGGAAGCGGAGGCCGAGGCGGAACGCCAGCGCCAGGAAGCGGAGGCTGAGGCGGAGCGCCTGCGTCAGGAAGCGGAGGCGGAAGCAGAGCGCCAGCGCCTGGAGGAAGAAGCGCGCCAGGCCGCCGAGGAAGCCGCCCAAGCGGAGGAAACAGAGCCGCCCATTGAGCTGATTGACAATCTGCCCGGCGCAGATGCAGGCTATGGCTTTGGCGATGCCACGGCTGAGCCGCAGGCAGAGGCGACGCCCATCCCGGAGGCAACCCTTCCGCCGAGCCAATCGTGAGGGCCGGGCCGTCCGCGAGGGCGGAGGGTGAAATCACAAAGGGGGCTGCGCATACCGCAGGAGGCGGTGTGCACGGGCCCCTTTTCTGTATCGCTTCGCACCATGGCCATGCGGGGATCTCCCGTGAAGACGGGAAGGAAGGAGGGAGAAGCTCATGATGACGCGTGTGCTGCGTTATCCGCGCCTGTGTGCGCTTGCCTGCGTGAGCGCGCTTGCCTGCGCCATCGGGCGCGATCTTTGCGTAAGCAGTCAGGCGGATGGATGGGCCAGAGTGCTGCTGGTCATGACGCTTGTGCTGCTGGGGGTGAGCCTCGTGCTGATGTCCTGCCGCTTTTTTGTGGAGGATACGGGCGTGGGGGTGGGCTTTATGCTGCGTGTGCGGCGCACATCCTGGCAGGATCTGTCTTCCCTGGGCGTGCTCTGTTGCAACAGCCGCCGGCCGTATCTGTATGGCCTGTACCGCCGCTCTCCGGATTTTCTTAAGCTGATTCATCGCGCTCCCTCCTGCGGAAACTGGGGGTTTATCGTGCCGCTCAGCCGGCGCGTGATAAACGCCGTGCTCACCCGCTGCCCGGAAGAAGTTGATTTTTCCCACATCCCCCGGCAGAAGCCGGGCCGGCCCCTGCGCATGCTCTGGCATCAGGCGGCGCTGTACGGGGTGATGCTGGTGCCCGCTGCGGCGGTTGCGCTTTTGACAGGCGGGATGATGCTGGTGCGCGCCAGCGAGATGGCTTCCTTTGTCACCGTCACGGGCCTGACGCTGGGCGCCTGCGCGCTCTTTGCGGTGGGGGGCTTTCTGCTTCATCGCGCGGTGATCGCGGCAACGCTGTGCCCGTGCATCAGTGAGGAAGGCGTGCGCGCGGGAATCGGCATGTACATGCCCTGGGAGGAGGTTCGATTTGGATATGTGCACCGTATGGGGCATGTCAGCGGCATGTTCCTGCTCTCCCAGCCGCTTGAGAATGCCGGAAAATGCTGCGCTCCGCCGATCCGCTGCCTGTCGCTTCCCGATTCCTCCACGCTTTTGCTGGCGTATCTGACCTATTGCCCGTATGCGGAGAAGGGCGAAAGGCCTTCTGCATGAATGGGAGAAATGCATATCATGTGCAGGGGCATGCGGAGCGGGTGGAAAGCCTCCGCGCATCCGGACAAAACAGGGGAAAGGCGGGGCGTTTTTCCGCCGGGAAGAGAGCGGCCATGTCCGCGCGGGCGAAAGCCCGCTGTTTTTTCCTGGTTTGTTTAGAAAAGCTAAACCTTCACAATTTCATCGTTAAACTTTTTGATTGACAGCAGGGGGGATATCCTATATAATCATGCTGATTTTATGCATGCAGGAAACGGTTTTCAGCCCGGTTTCCCATTCATCTGCATATCGAGGAGAAATCTTCCATATATTCTACGACGGCCAAGGGCCGGGAGGCAGACATGCGGGATATTCTTCTTTCTTTACAGCATATCACAAAAAACTTTGGCGAGGGCGACATCCTGCACGATATTTCGCTGGATGTGCGTCGCGGGGAGTTTGTCACGCTGCTGGGCGCGTCCGGCTGCGGCAAGACCACGACCCTGCGCATTATTTCCGGCCTGGAGACGCCGGACGAAGGGCAGGTCATCTTAAACGGTCAGGATATGACCGCTCTGCCGCCTGAAAAACGCCCGGTGAACACCGTTTTCCAGAGTTATGCGCTTTTTCCGCACATGAATGTGGAAAAGAATGTGGCCTATGGCCTTCGCGTGCGGGGCATGGAGAAAAAGGCGATCGCGCAGCGCGTATCGGAGATGCTGGATCTGGTGCAGATGTCGGCCTACGCAAAGCGCATGCCTGCCCAGCTTTCCGGCGGCCAGCGCCAGCGCATCGCCATCGCCCGGGCGCTTGCGCCGCAGCCGCAGCTGCTCCTGCTGGATGAACCGCTGGGCGCGCTGGATCTGCAGCTTCGCAGGCAGATGCAGCTGGAGCTCAAGCGCCTGCAAAAGAAGCTGGGCATTACATTCATTTACATCACGCATGATCAGGAAGAGGCGGTCAACATGTCCGACCGCATTGCCGTCATGCGGGATGGCCGCTTTGAGCAACTGGGCACGCCTGAGGAAATCTACGATGCGCCGATGACGCGCTATGTGGCGCAGTTCATCGGCCGCTCCACGATCCTGACGGGCCGGGTGGAATCCTGCAGCGGGGATCATGCCGTGGTGAAGACCGAGAACGGGCGTGTGCCCGCGGATGCCTCCCGCGCGAATCTGAAGGAAGGCGAAATGTGCGATCTGTGCGTGCGCACGGAGCGCATGCGTGCGGATACGGCGCCCGTGCCGGGATTTGATCTCCCGGCGACTTTGCAGGAGGTGCGCTACGCGGGCGGGAGCGTGCTGATGTATGTGCGCCTTTCGGACGGCAGCGAGGCCGTGGCAACCAGTGAGGCGCGCATGGCCGACGCGCCGCAGCCCGGCGCGCGCGTGTTCCTGCACTGGAACCCGGCGCAGGCCGCCGTCATTGGGGGTGCCTCTCATGGTGCGTAAAGACAGCATACGCCGGCAGGAAAGCCGCCGGGGCGCGCTGATGGCCGCGCCGATGGCCTGCTTTGCGGTGCTGCTGGTGGCGCTCCCCCTGATCTATGTGCTGTGCACCTCTTTGGTGTCCGGCGGCAAGTTTACGTTTTCTTCCGCATTTACGCTTGATGCCTACCGCGCGCTTCTGCGGGAGGATTACCTGCGCGTATTTGCCAACAGCCTGCAGCTGGCCTTTTTCACAACGGTGATTTCGCTCGTGGTGGGCTATCCGTTTGGCTACTGCATGGCGCGCGCCGGGCGCAGGTGGAAGGCGCTTTTGATGATGCTGGTCATCATTCCCTTCTGGACAAGCGCGTTGGTGCGTATCTTTGGCTGGAAGATTCTGCTTCAGGCAAACGGTCCGATCAACGGTGTGCTGCGTGCACTGGGGTTGATTGATCAGAATATCCGCTTCCTGGGGTCCTATGGATCCGTGCTGCTGGCCATGGTCTATTGCCTGATTTCCTTTATGATCCTGCCGTGCTACAACGCGGTGGACAAGATGGATTTCACGCTTGTGGAGGCCGCGCGCGATCTGGGTTCCAAACCCTGGCGGGCATTTCTCACGGTTACGCTGCCGCTGACCATGCCGGGAATCCTGGCGGGATGCGTGCTGGTGTTTGTGCCGAGCGTCGGCCTGTTTTACCTGTCGGACATCATGGGCGGAGGGCTTGTGCTGGTGGGCAATCTCATTCGGGACCAGCTGCTCAAGGTGCGGGACTGGAACGTGGGTTCAGCCATGTCGATGGTGCTCATTGTGCTCTCGGCGGGCATTTACCTGCTCTACCGCAAGGCCGGCGGAGATAATCTGGGGGTGTTTTGATGGCGGCTGGAAAAAGAAAAAAGCGCAAAGTCTTTTCGCCCATTTATCTGACGCTGGTGCTCATCGTGCTCTATCTGCCCATCCTGATGGTCGTCCTCTACTCCTTTAACGCCGGGCGGACGATCGGCTCCTGGCAGGGCTTTACGACGGACTGGTATGCGCGCCTGTTTGCCAACGCGCTGATGGCGGACGCGCTGAAGAATTCGCTGCTGCTGGCGGTGATTTCCAGCGCGCTGGCCGGCGGAATCGGCACGCTGGGCGCCATCGGCCTTTCAAAAACGCACATGAAGCTCGGCGGCGCGGTGGAGACGCTGGCGACTCTGCCGATGATGATCCCGGAACTGGTGCTGGGCATGGCCTATCTGGCGGTCTTTACGGGCATCGGCATTCAGCTGGGGATGGGGGCGCTTGTGCTCACCCATACGACATTCTGCATTCCCTATGTGTTCATCAACGTCAAATCCCGCCTGGTGGGCATGGATCCCGCTGTGGAGGAGGCCGCGCGCGACCTGGGGGCTAGCCCCATGCGCGTGATGCGGGACATCACGCTTCCGCTGATTGCGCCGGCCGTGGTCTCGGGCATGATGCTTTCGGCGGCGATGAGCCTGGATGATGTGGTCATTTCGTTTTTTGTCACCAGCGCGGAAACGACGACGCTGCCGCTCAAGGTCTACACCGGCCTGCGCTCCGGCGGCACGCCGGAGATCAACGCGCTCTCCACGCTGATGCTGGGGGCAATCTTTCTGTGCGTGGCGCTTTCTCAGCTCTTTGCAGCGCGCTCGCAGAAAAAAATGAATTCCGCGCGGTGAACCGCGTCCCACCGCGTTGAAGGTTAAAAATGAAACCGATAAGGGAGGAAAGCCATCATGAAGAAGGTCTTCTGTCTGCTGCTGGCACTGCTGGCGCTGGGCACCTGTGCGCTGGCGGAAACGGTCAATGCGACCGACGAAGCCGTGCTCAACATCTTCACCTGGGAGGGATACATCGACTATTCCACCGTCATCAAGCCGTTTGAGGAGGAAACGGGCATCAAGATCAATTATGCCACCTTCTCCAGCAACGAGGAGATGTTTGAAAAGCTCTCCGCAGCGAATGGCGGCGATTATGACATCGTGCTGGCCAGTGATTACATGATCAATGCGGCGCGCGAAGCCGGCCTGATGCAGAAGCTGGATAAGAGCATCATCACCAATTACGACAATCTGGATATGACGTTCATGGGTCAGTTTTTTGATCCGGACAACGAGTATGTGGTGCCCTATGTGGCCGGCGCGCCGCTGATTGTATACGATCCTTCGGCGGTCGATATCGAGATCACGGGGCTTGAAAGCCTGTGGGATCCGGCGCTGGCGGACAGTATCGGCCTGATTGACGATGCGCGCGTGACCCTCGGCATGGTGCTTCTCTCCATGGGCGAGAGCATGAATACTACCGACGAGGCGGTGCTCGCCGCGGCCGCGGAGAAGCTCGATGCGCTGGCGCCCAACATTCACGTGCTGGAGTATGAGAACCTGCACAACTATCTGCTCTCCGGCGACGTGTCCGTCATCTATACGTTCACGCCGTTTGCCGCACTGGCGCTTGAGAGCAACCCGGATCTGCAGATCGCCTTCCCCGAGGGCACGATGGGCTTTGGCGTGGACGCCTGCTTTATTCCGGTGAACGCGCCGCACGCCAGAAATGCAAACCTGTTCCTTGAGTTCCTGCTGCGCCCGGAAATTGGCGCGATCATTACGCAGTGGCAGTATTACTGCTGCACCAACATCCCGGCGCGTGACATTCTGGGCGAATGGTATACCGGCAACCCGATCTTCACCGGCATCACCGAGCGCCTGGATGATATCGAGTATGTGCTCAACCTCTCCACGGAAGAGGAGCAGAAGTTCCAGGATGTCTGGACGAGCTTCAAGCTCGACCTGTGATTTCCGGAAAAGGGCCTTGGGCTGAGCCCCTTTGTCCGGTTCCGGCAGAAGATTCCTGTGGTCTGTGCGGGCGGCCGAAAGCCGCCCGCCAAAGAAAACCCGTTTGCCTGGCAGACGGGCTTTCTTTGGCGGAATATACACATCCACGCCCTTTTCGTCTTATGCTGAAGATGGAGGGATACACCATGTCTATGCTTTTCATTTACGGCGGTACAGTGATTGACCCGGAGACACTCACGCGCATCCCGGCGGATGTGCTGTGCGCCGGCGGAAAGATTGAGCGCCTCTGCCCCCGCGGAACCCCCTTGCCGCAGGGCGCGGAGGCTGTGAACGCAGAGGGCTGCTTTGTGTGCCCGGGCTTCATCGACCCGCACGGCCATATCGACGGCTGTGTGCACACGGGCGTGCTCTCTCTTTTACAGGGCATTACCACCACGGTTGGCGGGAACTGCGGCTTTTCTCCGCTGCATATCGGGGATTTTCTGCATGAGCAGCGGCATTTTCCCATTCATCAGGCAGAGCTTGTCGGTCACTGCGCCCTGCGGGAAGCGGCCGGTGCGGCCGATCCTTTCAAGCCCACCACCAGGGAGCAGGTGCGCAGGATGGAGGCGCTGTGCGAACGCGCGCTGTGCGAAGGGGCGGCGGGCGTTTCGCTGGGGCCGGGTTATGCGCCCGGCAGCACGCTGGAGGAGATGGAGGCGCTGTGCCGCCTTGCCCGCAGGTATGGCCGCTTTGCAGCCATTGACACCCGCATGTATGGCCTGACGGACCTGCATTCGCTTCAGGAGGCCATCTCGCTGGCGGCGGTTTCGGGATGCCGGATGATTATCTCCCACTTTGAATATCAATACGGCGTGGGCGTAGAATATGAGGCGCTGGAAATGCTGGAGGTGGCGCGCCAGAGCGGCGTGGACCTGTATCTGGACAGCGGAATGTATAAGGACTGGTGCTCAAGCATCGGTTCGGCGCTTTTTGAGCCCGTTACCATGCGGGATAATGGGATTGAGCTGCGCCATCTGCGCGTGATCACGGGCGAGCACATCGGCGAACTGCCCGATCAGGCGCTTTATGAGCACCTGCGCGCCGAGCATGCCGGGGATGCCGTGGTTGTCAACACGGGGGATGAGGAGGCGGTGTATACCATTCAGCGCTATCCGCTTACGATGGTGTCCACCGACACGGGGAGCTATGCCCCGGGAGAAGGGCATCCGCAGATCGCGGGCAGTTTTCCGCGTTATTTTCATCAAATGGTGCGGGAGCGCGGTGAGCTCACTTGGGAAGAAGCGGTGTTTCACGCCACGTTGTTGCCCGCCCGCACGCTGGGCCTGGGCACAAAAGGGCGCCTGCGCGCCGGATTTGATGCCGATCTGGTTGTCTTTGACCCGCGGACGATCCGTGACCGCGCAGATTTTCCCGGCCTGGGCAGGCCGGATGCCGCGCCGGAGGGCATTCGTTTTGTGATTGTGAATGGCCAAATTGCCGCTCGGGATGGCCGGATGACCGGCGCCATGGCGGGGCGCCCGATCTTTGCATTTGAGGCGCTTCGCACCCGGAAAGGCGCATAAGCGCATTCGGAACCGCCTGAAAAACAAGAAAAGCCGCATCCGGTTCCCTCGGGGGATGAGCCGGATGCGGCTTCATTCATTCGGCGGGCGTCTCTTTGCCGCTTTCATCCAGGATGCGCGTGCCTTCACAGGTGAGCAGAAGGGTGCCCACGCGCCATGCTTCTGTCGTCAGATACTGGGGCGAACTCTCCAGGCCGCAGATGATGTTTGTGTTTTTTCCCGTTTCTCCGTCGGGATAGAAGCTTGCGTTGTACTGCGTCTTTTCCGTAAACACGGCAATGGTGAGCACGGGGCTCTCCTGGGGGGAGAAGGGTTCCCTCTGTTCAAAGGAAAAGGCCAGAATCTGCTCGATCAGCGTATCAAAAACCTCATCGTCAGCCATGTGATTGTTGACGCTGACACTTTCTTCTCCCTCGCACTGGAAATAGTATTCGCTTTCGGGCGTGTTGATGGAGACCGCCTGAATGGAAGCGCTCTCCAGGCCGGGAAACAGTGGCTGAAACACGGCCTGTGCGTCTTGGGCATCCGGCTGTGTTCCGGCGGAAACAGGCGCCCCGGTGTCGTCAAGCGGGTCGCCCGTCTTTGCAGAGGGCATCGTCTGTACGTCTTCCTGCAGAGCTTCACGAAGCGGTGTGGAGGCAAACCACAGGCCCGCTGCACCCAGCAGGCACACGGCGGTGACGGCCGTCAGCTTTTTGCCGATATTGGACACCGGTCGCTCCTCCTTTCTCGCGAAATGATTTTCGTTAGGCCGTCGCGGCCTTATGCTCATATTATAGAAGGAGGATGTAGCATGGAAGCAATGTGAATGCAACAAAAATGTGAACTCTTGTGCCTTTTTGTCCGAAAATGGGTTTGACAGCACAGAA
Organism: Candidatus Ventricola intestinavium; assembly: GCA_018715105.1. Lineage (GTDB taxonomy): Bacteria > Bacillota > Clostridia > Christensenellales > Aristaeellaceae > Ventricola > Ventricola intestinavium. The sequence continues at coordinate 7,396 of DVMG01000098.1, read as the reverse complement.
AAAGTAAGTTAGAATGAATTGCTGACTTTTTCAGGGAAAATCAAACAAGCGGTGTGGTTTCAGAGAGCCGCGAATACGGATGGAGTGTTTCCAAGTGGTATTGAGTCATAACACACTGGACGTGTTCTATCGTTCCCCGATGGGGGCCCTGCCGGCCGGCGCGACGGTGCGCCTGCGCGTGGCCCTGCTCAGCGGCCGCATGCCGGAACGCATGGATCTGCGCGTCTGGAACGGCAGCGAGCATTGCTATCCGATGCATCCTCTGGGAGCGCGCGACGGAAAGAACATCTATGAGGTTCAGCTCACCGTGGGCAAGGAACCGGATCTTTACTGGTATCGCTTTGAGGCGTATCTGGATGGGGAGAAGACCATTCTCGGCGCGCCGGGCGATCACACGGGCTGCGGAGAAGGCGTTATGGGCAGCGCCGACAGCTTCCAGATCACCGTGTATGATCCCGCGTATACCACGCCCGCGTGGATGCACGAGGGCGTGATGTATCAGATCATGGTGGACCGCTTTTATCGCGGGGAGGGCACGGAGGCCCTTTTTCACGCCCGGGATGGCCAGGATATCCTCCTGCATGAAGATTGGAATGAGATGCCTCTGCTCAACATCTCTGAAAACGGAGATAACTTTGCCAATGATTTTTTTGGCGGCAACCTGGAAGGCGTGCGCCAGAAGCTCCCCTATCTCAAGGAGCTGGGCGTCAGCGTGCTGTATTTTAACCCGATCTTCAGCGCCCGCACCAACCATAAATACGACACAAGCGATTATATGCGGATCGACCCCATGTTCGGTGATGAGGCCGCCTTCCGGCGCCTTTGCGAGGATGCGCGGACGCTGGGCTTCCGTGTGATGCTGGACGGCGTGTTTTCCCATGTGGGGGATGACAGCCTTTACTTTAACCGCCGCGGCACGCATGGGCCGCACGTGGGTGCATACCGGGACCGCCATTCTCCCTATTACAAGTGGTTTACATTCCGAAACTGGCCGGATGATTACGACTGCTGGTGGGGATTTCGCACCCTGCCGAACGTCAATGAGATGGATGAGGATTTCCGCCGCCATATCCTCAACGGGGAGGATGCCGTTGTTAAGCATTGGCTGCGCGCGGGGGCCAGCGGCTGGCGGCTGGATGTGGCGGATGAGCTGCCCATGCCCTTCCTGCGCGAGCTGCGCAGAGAGGTGAAGGCGGTCTCCGCCGATGCGGCGGTGCTGGGCGAAGTCTGGGAAGACGCCAGCCACAAGGTTGCTTATAACCAGCTGCGCTCCTATGTGCTGGGGGATACGCTGGACAGCGTGATGAATTATCCCCTGCGCGATGCGCTGATTGACTTCCTGCTGAGCAGGAAAACCTCTCAGGCGGTGGTACGCGATCTTTCCGCCCTTTTGCAGAATTATCCAAAGCCCTTTCTCTATGCGCTGATGAACCTGATGGGCAGCCACGACAGGCCGCGCATTCTCAATGTGCTGGCCGGCAACGACGGCAACAACATCCCGCGGGCGGAACGGGCTGCGCACAGCCTCACGCAGGAGGAACGCATGATCGGCACCCTGCGCGAGCGCATGATGCTGCGCGCTGTTGTGAGCGTTCCGGGCATGCCGTGCGTTTACTACGCCGATGAGGCGGGCCTGGAGGGATGCGCGGATCCATTCTGCCGCCGCACCTATCCCTGGGGCCGGGAGGATGAAAAGCTGGTCGCCTATTACCGCAGGATGATTGCCCTGCGCCGCGCGCATCCGGTGCTGCGCACGGGCGAGTGCCGCTACGTGGCGCCGTGCAGCGATGTGCTGGGCATTGTCCGCACGATCGAGGGCGGAAAGGATGCGCTGGGCAACCCCGCACAGGATGCGTGCGCGGTGACGTTTATCAACCGCAGCGCGCAGGGCGTGGATCTGTACCTGACCACGGCGGATGTGCTGGGGGCGCGGCAGATCGTGTCCGACACGGGGGAAATATTCACGGAGCGCGGCGGCGCATTCAGCGTGCATCTGCCAGGCATGCGTGGGACGACATACTTCGCGCAGCCGGATGAATGCGCGGCAGACGCATAACGCATACTCTACCTTAAAACAGCCCCCTTCCTGCGGGAAGGGGGCTGTTGTGATGCGTCGGCATGTTCAGAAAAGCCCGGTGATTTTGCCGTCATCCGTCACGTCGATGTTCACGGCAGCGGGCACTTTGGGCAGGCCAGGCATGGTCATGATGTCGCCGGAGAGGGCGACCACGAAACCCGCGCCTGCGCTCACCTTCACACTGCGGATGGTGAGGGTGAATCCCTCCGGCGCGCCCAGCTTGGAGGGATCGTCGGAGAAGGAATACTGCGTCTTGGCGATGCACACGGGCATGTGCGCGCAGCCCTCGGCCTCCAGCTGCCGGAGGGTTTTGAGCGCGGATGGGGAGAAGGAAACATCCCCGGCGCCGTAGATGCGCGTGGCCACGGCGCGGATCTTATCCGCCAGGCCCATCTCATCCGGATAGGTGAAGGAAAAGCGGGTGGCATCCGCCTGCGCGGCCTCGGCCATCACAAGCCGTGCCAGCTCCCGGCCGCCCTCTCCGCCCTTTGCCCATACTTCACAGAGGGCAACGCTTGCGCCCGCCTGCGCGGCCGCGCGGCGGACAAGCTCGATCTCCGCATCCGTATCGGTGGTAAAGCGGTTGAGCGCCACCACGGGACGCAGCCCCCACACCTGGCGGATGTTTCGCAGGTGGCGAAGCAGGTTGGCCAGGCCGCGCTCCAGCGCCGGCAGGTTTTCCGCGCCCAGGTCGGCCTTGGCCACGCCGCCGTGGCTCTTGAGCGCGCGCACCGTGGCCACCAGCACCACGGCGCTGGGCGTGAGGCCCGCCATGCGGCACTTGATATCGACGAACTTTTCCGCGCCCAGGTCGGCGCCGAAGCCCGCCTCGGTGACCACCACGTCGGCAAGGCGCAGCGCGGTCTTTGTGGCGATGACGCTGTTGCAGCCGTGGGCGATGTTGGCAAACGGCCCGCCGTGCACAAAGGCCGGCGTGCCGGCGAGTGTCTGCACCAGGTTGGGGCGCAGCGCATCCTTGAGCAGCGCCGCCACGGCGCCCTGGGCCCCCAAATCGCCCGCGGTGACGGGCTTGTCCGCATAGGTGCGGCCCACGACGATGCGGGCCACGCGCTTTTTGAGATCCGAGATGGAATCCGCAAGGCACAGCGTGGCCATGATTTCGCTGGCCGTGGTGATGTCAAACCCATCCTCGCGCGGCGTGCCGTTTGTCCGGCCGCCAAGGCCGCCCACAATGCTGCGCAGCTGGCGGTCGTTCATATCCATGCAGCGCTTCCAGGTGACGCGGCGCGGGTCGATGCCGAGCGGATTTCCCTGCTGGATGCTGTTGTCCAGCATGGCGGCGATCAGGTTGTTGGCCGCGGTGATGGCGTGCATGTCGCCGGTAAAATGCAGGTTGATGTCCTCCATGGGCACAACCTGGGCATAGCCTCCGCCCGCCGCGCCGCCCTTGACGCCAAAGACGGGCCCCAGGGAGGGCTCGCGCAGCGCCAGGCAGGTGTGATATCCTTCCAGGCTCAGCGCGTCGGCCAGGCCGATGGACACGGTGGTCTTTCCCTCTCCGGCGGGGGTGGGGTTGATGGCCGTGACCAGCACGAGGCGGCCCTTTAGCGGCCTGTCCGCCAGGGCGGTGTAATGAACCTTGGCCTTGTAGCGGCCATAGGGCTCCAGCAGATCAAGCGGCACGCCCGCCCGCCCGGCAATCTCCTCAATGGGCTTCATGGGGCAGGACTGCGCGATTTCGATGTCCGATTGCATGGACAGCATCCTCCTTCTTCCTGGTTCTTCCGTATGATGGCGGTGTGAAAACAGGGGTTTGCTTCATTATAGAACAATTCGGGGCAGAGGCGCAATCCATTTTGAACATTTGCCCTCACGTTTTCCTGCTCTGGTTACAAAGTGTGCGGAAATTGCCGCTGAAAGCGAAAAAAGCTGCATACAGGCGCTCAGTTTGACGAAAAATTATCCATTTCAGGCGCAATTTTGCGCAGCATCCTTGCATTTTTTCCCTGAGCATGCTAAGATGGTTTATTCCCTTTTCCATCCTCTGCCTGCGTTTCCGGCGGGGATCAAAAGGGGAGATCATTCATGCACAAGGAGGCTATTCTATGGATCGCGTGTTTAACTTCGCTCCCGGCCCATCCATGCTGCCGCTGCCCGTGCTCAAAAAGGTGCAGGAGGAGCTGCTGTGTTACGCAGACACAGGGATGTCCGTGATGGAAATGAGCCACCGCTCCAAGATGTATCTGGAGATCTTTGACAGGGCTGTCGCCGGCCTGCGGGATGTGATGGGCGTGCCCGAAGGATACAAGATCATGTTTGTGCAGGGCGGCGCCACGGCGATGTTTGCCTCCGTTCCCATGAACCTGATGGACGGCGGCAAGGCCGATTACATCGATTCGGGCAACTTTGCGCATAACGCCCTGGTGGAGGCGCAGAAATACGGCCAGGTGGTGGTTGCGGGCTCTTCGCGGGAAGATCATTATGCGTATATCCCGGATTACACGCTCTCCCCGGATGCGCGGTATGTTCACATCACCACCAACAACACGGTCTACGGCACACGATGGGATCACCTGCCGGACACAGGCAGCGTGCCGCTTGTGGCGGATATGTCTTCCAACATCCTCAGCGAGGTTTACGACGTGAGCCGGTTCGGCGTGATCTATGCGGGTGCGCAGAAGAACGTCGCCCCGGCGGGTGTGGTCATCCTGATTGTGCGGGAGGATCTGATGGGCCGCGAACTGCCCATCACGCCCAAGGTCATGAGCTTTAAAAAGATGGCCGACGCCGACAGCATGCTCAACACGCCCAACTGCTTTGGCATCTACGTGGCCGGGCTCGTCTTTGACTGGATCAAGGCGCAGGGCGGCGTGGCCGAGCTTGAAAAGATCAACATCGAGAAGGCGAAGATGCTCTATGATTTCCTGGATGAGAGCCGCCTGTTTAAAGGCACGGCCCGCAGGAAGGACCGCAGCCGCATGAATGTGACCTTTGTCACCGGAAACGAGCAGACCGACGCGCAGTTTGTCAAGGAGGCCGCCGCGCGGGGCCTGGTCAACCTGAAGGGGCACCGCATCGTGGGCGGCATGCGCGCGAGCATTTACAACGCCATGCCCGTGGAAGGGGTGCGCGCGCTTGTGGACTTTATGAAGGAATTTGAAACGAAAAACGGATAAGTGCCGCGCCGAGGGCGCGCCCTTCCCGCCCGCATGGCGGGCGGCCCAAACAGGAACGACAGGAAAGAAGGCGGAATCGTATGGATTATCAGATCAGGACGCTTAACGCCCTCTCCCCGGCAATCTATACCCAGCTGGGGGAGCATTATCAGGTGACGGACAGCTGTGAAAAGCCCGATGCCATCCTCGTGCGCTCCGCGTCCATGCACGAAAAGCCGCTGCCCGACAGCGTGCTGTGCATCGCCCGCGCCGGCGCGGGAACCAACAATATCCCGATTGAGGCGTGCACGCAGGCGGGCGTGTGCGTGTTTAACACGCCGGGGGCCAACGCCAACGCGGTGTGCGAAATGGTGCTGGCAGGGCTGCTGCTCTCCTGCCGCGACATTGTGGGCGGCATCGAGTGGACGCGCACGCTCAAGGGCCAGGGAGACGCGGTGGAGAAGGCCGTAGAAAAGGGCAAGAAGGCCTTTGTCGGGCCGGAACTGCGCGGCAAGACGCTGGGCGTGATCGGCCTGGGCGCCATTGGCGTGCTGGTGGCCAACGCGGCCGTGGCGCTGGGCATGCATGTCGTCGGCTATGACCCGATGATTTCCGTGGAGCATGCCTGGAAGCTCACGCGCGGCGTGGAGCGCGCCAACTCGCTGGATGCGCTGATGTCCGCCTGCGACTTTGTCACCGTGCATGTGCCGCTCAGCGAGAAGACACGCGGGATGATCGGCACGCGCGCGCTGTCGCTGTGCCGCAGGGGGGTGCGCATCCTGAACTTTGCGCGCGGAGGCCTGGTGGATGAGGCAGCGATACTCGACGCGCTGGGCGACGGCCGCGTGGCCGCCTATGTCACCGATTTCCCCAGCGATGCGCTCATCGGCGTGGAAGGCGTCCTCTGCATTCCGCATCTGGGCGCTTCCACACCGGAGAGCGAGGAAAACTGCGCCGTGATGGCCGCCGCGCAGACGCGCGACTACCTCGAATCCGGCATCATCCGCAACAGCGTCAACCTGCCGGAGGTGGATGCCGCGCCCGTGACCAAGCCGCGCCTTTTCTGCATCCACGAAAATGTGCCCAATGTGCTGGGCTCCATCACCTCCGCCGTCGCGGGATTCGGGCTGAATATTTCCGACCTGGTCAATCGCTCGCGCGGGAGCATCGCCGTTTCCGTGTTGGATATCGACCGGATAGACGGCGGCACACGCGATGCGCTGCTTGAAAAGGTGCGCTCGATTGCGGGCATGAAGCGCGTGCGGCTGCTGGGCATGTAAACGGCAGGCGGGCTGCGCGATGCCCGGGAAAGCGGGATTCCGGCGCGAATGAGCTGGATCAAAGGAAAGAAAAGGATGCTTTTCTCCACAGAATCGGAGAAAGGCATTCTTTTTGTTGTGGAAATCTTTTGGAAGCCGCGTTGGAGAAAGCGCAGGGGTCGCTTCGGCCCCTCTGCGATGCATGCGGATGCGCTGGAATGGGAAATCGACAACGCAGGCAACACGATCTACAGACCGCTCGTGGACTGTAGCAAACGTCGTGTTTTGAGCGGTTGGCGCGGCCCGCGAAGCGCTCATGCGCATGGAACCCACGCCGGGCATGTACCGGTTTTGCTTATGGTATTATATACACGGGAGTGGGCTTAAACAGGCCCAGATAGAAGCGCGGATCAGCAGAACGCAGGCATGGCGGCATAAAGAGCGCATCCAAAAAGCGGCCTCGGAATGATCCGGGGCCGCCTGGATGCGCTCGCAATTTTCAATTTACGCCCCCGCACGTTTTCATCCGCGCCCTGCACGAGGGGCGACAGCTCCGCCGCATAAACACAACCCGCACCAGCCGAACACCGCGCGGGTTGTGATGGTATCGGTTTACTTTGCTCGCTTGAGCATTTCCAGCTCAGAACCCACGTTGTCGGTGATGTAGACGAGCGTATCGCCCACATCGGCCGAGAGGCGGTCAATCTTCCGATCGACCCGGGCGATGTCGCGCCGGATGGTCTTTTGACCTTCCTCAAGGTTGTCGAGACGGCGGTTCATGGTCTTCTGACCGTCTTCGATCGTGTCGAGACGGCGGTTCATGGTCTTGATCTCGTTAAGGATCACCTGAAGCATTTCATTGTCGTTCATGGGATCATCCTCCATGTATTTAGTATAGCCGCGCGGTGTTCGGTTGTCAAGGTGCAGGCTCAAGGGCTTGCGCT
>DVMG01000097.1 GCA_018715105.1 Candidatus Ventricola intestinavium | reverse complement strand
CTTCCCTTTAAAATTGAAATCTCTTGAAATCTCTCTGAAAGGACATTTCCGCACATCCGGCCCGATGCAAAAAAGGCGGGGAGGATCACTCCTCCACGCCCGATCCATCTGCCGGCGGATTTTCCGCCGCGATCACAGGTTCCCGGGCGGCGGATCCGGCTTCCGCGTCCGTCTGCGCCGGCGAATTCAGCGCGGCCTGCACAGCGGCATTCTTGCGCGGCCCCCGCCGGCGTCCTCTCCCCCGGCGGGAAGAAGCCGACTTTTCGCCGGGCACAGCGCCGCTCTCGGCCTGTGCCGCGCGGGGCGGCTGATTCTTAAGCAAAATGACCACGCGGCGGTTGGGTTCTTCCCCTTCGGAATGGGTGGTCACAGCGGGATGATTCTGCAGCGCGGTGTGCAGCACGCGCCGCTCATAGGGGTTCATCGGCTCCAGCACCACCTTGCGCCCCGTCTTCTGCGCGCGGTTGGCCATGCGCTGCGCGAGCCGGCGGAGGCTGTCCTCCCGTTTGGCGCGGTAATTCTCCGTATCCAGCGTCACACGGATATAACCGTCGCGCCCCTTGTTCACCTGCAGGCTCGTCAGATACTGAAGCGCATCGAGCGTCTCACCGCGGCGGCCGATGAGGATGCCCAGCGTGTCGCCAATCATGTGAATATAAAGGCTGTCCTCTTTGCTGGCATCCACATACACATCCACCTTGACATGCATGCGCTCCGTCACATCCATCAGGAAGCGCTGGGCCCGCCCTGCGGGCGTGTTTTCATCATAGAGAACCGGCGGCTCCGTGGGAGCAAAGGGCTCTGCCGGCGCCATCGGCGCAAATGTGCGTTCTTCGGAGGTTTCTTCCGGATTTTTCTGCGGACGGGAAACCTTTTCACGCGGCGGACGGGGCTTTCTCTCCTTCTTCGGCCTCGTGGGGCGGACGGCCTCTTCCTGCGCATCGGATTCCTGCGCGGCTTCCGCCTTCGCCGCGGCACAGCTTTCCTGCACGCCTTCGTCCTTCTGGACGAAAAGGGCCGGCGCGGTTTTTTCTGTCTGCTTCGCCTCTTTTTCCTTAACGTGAACAGGCGCCGCCACGGCGGACGCGGCTTCCTCTGCCGCATTCCTTCCCGCAGCAGGAGCGCTCTTTTTCCCCTGTGCCTTTTCGCGGGGCGTCTCTTCCGGCCGCTTATCCGCTCTTGCCGGGCGCGGCGGATTCTTCCGGCGCTGCGGCTCATTCAGGCTGAAACTGCCCAGCAGATCCCTCAGGCCCTGATCCTCTTCCTTTTCCTCTTCCATCACGGTCAGGCGCACGCGGGCCGGTTTGCTGCCAAACAGGCCGAACAGGCCCTTGGCGCCCTCCTGTAGCACGTCGACATGGACATCCGCAATGGTCACTCCCAGCGCGGCCAGGCCGTTGTCAATGGCCTCCTGCGTGGTCTTGCCTGTGAATTCCTGGCTTCTCATAAAATGCCCACCTCCTCCGCCTTGGCGGACTTACGATCCTGCAATTCAAAATACTTGTTGAAACCGATCTGCTCGATAATCGCATAGACGTTGGATATCACCCAGTACAGCGCGAACGCGGAGTTATAGCTGGCGCAGAAGTACAGGGACATGAATGTCATCACGTAGATCATCATCTTCTGACTGCCTGCCTGCGATTCGGGCAGCTGTGCGTTTTGCATGGTCAGCTTCTGCATGAAGATCTGGGTGAGAACCGAAAGAGCCGGCAGCAGGAACCATCCGTTGCCTTCCTGATAGATGGAGAAGCGGATCAGGCCCAGAATGCTCAGGTTTCCAAGGCCGGTGACCGGCGCCACATACGGCGCATACACATCCGAAGCGACAAACGGCGTGACGACCTCGTTAATAAAGGTCATCATGGCGTTGCGGTCTGCAAAGGAAAGCGCCTGCGGAATGGTGCCCGCCGCAGCAAGGCTTGCACTGACCTCGTTCCAAACCTGATAATCCACCAGCTGAAGGGAAGCGACATCCGGCAGATAGGTCGCAAACGGCGAATCCGGCATCCAGAGATTCTTGATCCACAGGAACGGCTCCACCAGGGTGTGCGGATCGATCTCCGGATGATGATAGAATGTGAGGAATTGCGTGACGAGCTGCTCGTTGGCAAACGTGCGCAACGCATAGAACATGGCAAAGAGGATGACCATGGACAGGATCATCGGCAGGCATCCGCCCAGGGGGCTGACGCCCTCCTTGCGATAGAGTTCCTGCATCTTCTGATTGAGCTTTTCCTGATCATCCTTGTATTTTTCCTGCAGGGCCTGCAGCTTGGGCGATATGCTGGACATCCGCATGGTGGAACGCCGGCTCTTGAGGTTGAGGGGCATGAGCAGCAGTTTGATGAGTAAGGTAAACACGATGATCGTCAGCGCGTAATTGTTGATAAACGTATGCAGCGCCTTGATCACGGTCAGCAGCAGCGAATTCAGAAAACTCATGGACGGAACGTCCTCCTTGCTTCAAGAGATTTCACAGGCGGCGGCGGGCCTGCTGCCCGTCATCCGCGCAGGCGGTTTTCAATTCATCATGTGGTTTCAGGCCGTCTCCTGGAGCGCAGCGCTGCGCGGCAGGTTTTGTCACGGCACAGGATCGTTCA
>DVMG01000003.1 GCA_018715105.1 Candidatus Ventricola intestinavium | reverse complement strand
CTTTTCATAGTCTTCTATAAGGGGAGCATATCATGCGCAGGGCGGTTTTGCATTTTCCGGCTCCCGATCATCGTCCCTTACCGCGCCGCCCGCCATCCTTTCGGAAAGAAAGAGGAGGAACGTGGAGGAATTGTGACATTTTCTGCATTTGTTTGACACGCCGCGTCTTTCGCCTTATAATAAAAAAGCCATTTCAGCCTCTGATCATCTTTCATGCCGGGAGGAGAAACCGCTGCCGATGAAGCCGCTTGATCAATTTAAGCGCACCCCTGCCAGGCGATATGACCGTGCGCCGAAAGAAGAAAGCCGTATGGAGCATGTCGGCCGCTTTAAGAAGCGCCATTTTGATGTTCCCCGCCTCCATGTAGGAGGTGACCGCGCGCTCTTTGGCGCACTTTGTGCAGCCATGCTGCTCACGCTTGTCAACGGCAGCGCGCCGCTTGGCGATGTGCCCAGTGTGCAGGAGCGTTTCACCAGCTGGGCAGCCGAGCATAACGCCAAGACCGTTCAACAGCTGCCCGGCGCCACGCCCGAACCGGACAGTGCGCTTGCCGCCGCTGTCAATTTTGACGCACAGCAGCAACTGGAACAGCTGGAACAAAACCTGGCCAGCAACCAGCCCACGCCGTATGATCCGGCCGTCACGCCGGATCCGGCCAGCCAGTTCAAGCATTATGAGCCCGGCGAGCTCTCCTACGAGACAGACAAACTCAGCGTTTCCATTGAACAAAAGCAGAAAGACGGCATCACCTATTTCGTCTGCGACATCCAGCTCTCCGACGTCAGCCAGCTGCGCACCGCTTTTGCGGGAGACGATTTCAGAAGCGGGATCTATGAAGCGACGAGCGATATTGCCGGGCGCTATGGCCCCGTGCTGGCGATCAATGCGGATTTCTGCCGCTATCATCGGGACGGCGTCATCATCCGAAATGGCGAGCTCCTGCGCAAGCAGAACATCACCCGTCATCACCTGATGATCATCGATGAAAACGGCGACATGTCCGCTCTGACCGACCGCTCCGGCAAGCAGGGGCTTGTGGCCGATGATCTGGTGGACAAAAATACCTGGCAGACGTTTGAATTCGGCCCGGTTCTGGTGGAAAACGGAGAGGCCACCCGCCTGCCCACTTCGTTTTATGTGCGGTGTCAGGACGGTTATTACGAGCCGCGCACGGCCATCGGCCAGCTTGGCCCGCTGCACTACATCGTCATCGTGGTAGACGGCCGGCGCGACGGCTATTCCACCGGCGCGAGCATCCCGCAGCTTCAGCAGCTCTTCCTGGATGAAGGCGCAGAATTCGCCTTCAACCTGGATGGCGGCGGCTCCACCACGCTCTATTTTCTGGGTGAAGTGATCAATATGCCGTCCGGCGGCAAGGAGCGCTCTGTAAGCGACATCATCATGTTCATGCCCAATCCGGTCTGACGCGACCGGCCGACTCACGGCTTAGGCTTTTATCCATTTCCATCGCATCCGCCTCATGATCATTCAAGCGATTATCCGAGCCATTCGGCTCCTGCAAAGAAGGGATCTTATCATGAAACACTTTTTCCGCGCGTGTGCCGCGCTGCTGCTTCTGTGCCTGCCAGCCATGTCCCTGGCCGCCACCGAGCCCAATACCAAGGTGATTGAGGAAACAACCTCCTATGAGGATGAAACCATCCGCATCATCATCGACCGGTGGTGCTATGCCTTCAACAACACGGAATTGCGCTTTTTCGTGGCCAATGTATACACCCAGCGCCCGGATCAGCTGCAGACAGCATTCGCCGGCGAAGAATACTCCACGGAAAACGCGGAGGCCACGAGCGCCATCGCGGAGCGCCACGACGCGGTGATCGCCATCAACGGCGATTATTACAATTACAGAGATAAAAACGGGTTGGTCATCCGCAATGGCGTGCTCTATCGCGATGCGCCTTCCACGCGTGATCAGCTGCTGGTCATGGCAGACGGCACGTTCGTCGCGCTTCCCCGCGGCACCTATGAAGAGGGCACGGGGCAGGATTACCTTGATCAGGGCGTCGTGCAGAGCTTCACATTCGGCCCCCTGCTTGTCAACGAGGGCCAGGCGGTGGAGCTGCCCAGCGATTACATCATCAACACCCGGGACACGGTTCGCGAGCCGCGCACGGCGATTGGCCAGGTCGATGCAAATCACTACGTGCTCCTTGTCGCGGATGGCCGCCGCGAGGACTGGAGCGACCGTGGAATGACCCTGCAGGAAATGCAGAAGGTCTTTGTGGAGCAGGGCTGCAGCGTGGCCTATAACCTGGATGGCGGCGGAAGCGCCACCATGGTGCTCAACGGCGAGCGTGTCAATAAGACGAGCGGCTCCCGCGAGCGCAATGTCAGCGACATCATCTACTTTGTCAAATGAAGGAGCCGCGGTTTTTCCGGTGTCCAGGGGGAAGGAGGATGCTCATGCGCTTTGCAAAATGGCTCATTCCGCTGCTTGTTTGGATGCTTGCATTTGCGCCCGCCTGGGCGCACGCCGCAGAGGGCGATCCCCTGCTGAGCGTGGATGATCTGCTCTCCCTGGAAGACAGCTACGAGGCCTTTTTAAAGGAACTGGAAGATTTGATTGTCAGCCGCGGCCTGCTCTCCGAAAGCGATCGTGCCGCCTGGCACGATGCGCAGATGGGTGATTTTTTTCAGAATGGGGGGTATGGCTCCATTCTGGCCACCTATCTGCCGGGCGCCCTTTCCTATACGCGGGAAGAAGATACGCTGCTCACGCTGGGCGTACAGCTTCAGGACGTCTTTCTTGAGCTGGTGACCATGCGCCGCTATACCCCGCAGGACAGCTCCCTTCCCGGACTGATGCTCACGTTGGATGCGCGGGACGCCTCCGGAGCTCCTCTGGATGTGCATTTCACACTGACTTCCTCAAGCGGCGTATTCCTCAAGTGGGATGCCCTGTTGGGGGCCTATTCCACCGCGGGAGCCATGGTGGAAAGCGATGGAGAGACCATCGTCTGGAGCGATCAGACGCCCGCGGCGAATGCACGCAGCCCCGTGATCACCGTCACGGTGACGGATGCACGCACACAGGCGCTTCTAGGGGAAGCGGCCCTGCTCCTCACCGTGGATGGCACGGGGTATCTTGTGAATGACGGAGCGCTGAGCGCCGCCGAAGAGTCCGCCCCCTCCGCTTCCCCGGCTTTGCCCGAATAACTCAATCCCCGGCACTCTTTTATGTAGCTTTCAAAAAGCGCCGTCCCTGAGCGCTGAATCTGCGCAATCACAGAAGCGGGCTTTTGCAGGGGCATAAAGACGGCCGTGGGTTTGTTTTCTATGCAAAAAATAAAAACCCAGATCGTGAAGATCTGAGTTCATTCAATTCGTTAGTGGAGGCGCCATCCAGACTCGAACTGGAGAATGAAGCTTTTGCAGAGCTTTGCCTTACCACTTGGCTATGGCGCCATCTGGAGCGGTAGACGAGATTCGGACTCGCGACATCCACCTTGGCAAGGTGGCACTCTACCACTGAGCTACTACCGCATATGGTGCCTTGGGGCGGAATCGAACCACCGACACGGAGATTTTCAGTCTCCTGCTCTACCGACTGAGCTACCAAGGCAAAAATGGCGACGCGGAAGGGGCTCGAACCCTCGACCTCCAGCGTGACAGGCTGGCATTCTAACCGACTGAACTACCGCGCCATAAATTGGTGGGAACAACAGGGCTCGAACCTGTGACCCTCTGCTTGTAAGGCAGATGCTCTCCCAGCTGAGCTATGCTCCCAAGCTGGTTTCGCCGTATCGCTTGCTGTGCCGAGCACGGCGACGAAATATATAATACACGATTGCATCGCCTTTGTCAACCGTTTTTTCAAAATTTTTGAAATTTCCGTCCGTCGCTCTTCTCTGGCTCCTTTTTCCCTTCCCCATCAAAAAACAGGCACGGAGACTGCGCCAGCAGCCTCCGCCCGTCTTGATTCTTCTGACTTTGTAGCGTTCGCGCGCATGCGCACGCGTCGGGAACCATCGTCTTGATTCCCCGGTTCCAGGGAAGATCTTTCTTCGATATCAATCAACAGCGTCTTCCGCCCCGCTGTTATCCAGCCTGGCGCTGGACTGCTCCTCGGCAATCGCCAAAGCCGCGATCTCCTCCTCCGTCAGCCCGGCGAGCGCGCCTTCGTACATCGTACCTTGCGCTTCTTCTTCCTGCGCCTGCTGTGCGCCATCTGCCGGTGCCTCCGTCTGCGGAGCATCCGTCGTTCCAGGCTCTACGGTCGCCATAGCGGCAGGCTCACCTGTGCTCTTGTCAGAAACGCTGGATAAAACGATCAAACCGATTACAACAACCAGCACAACCGCCAAGATGGCGACCACGATTTTTATTGTTGGCTGCATCGGAACTCACCCTTTCTTCCTCCCCGCCCTGTTTCGGCACGGGGATGTTTGCATCCCTTTACGCCCTGCCACGTCAAGCGCTTACAGGCTTTCAATCTCAATCAGACCGCATCCGCCGTCCCTGCGGCGGTATACGGTGGCAGCCATTCCCGACTCCACATTGTTAAACATGTAGAAGGAATGCCCCAGCAGATTCATCTCCAAGATGGCATCCTCCACACTCATGGGCTTGGCTGCATAGCGCTTGACGCGCACCACCTGCTCGCTCTCTTCTTCGCCGCTCTCATCCTCCTCATGAGGCGCGCTCTCAGCAAGAACGGGTTTTTTCCTCAGGTCACGCCCCAGGCGTGTCCTGAGCTTTTTCATCTGGCGCTCCAGGATATCTATGCCCTTATCCAGTGCGGGAAGGGAAATCTCCCGCTCCTGGTTTTCGGTTCGAAGCGTATGGCCCATATATGGCATGGTCATTTCGACCTTATAAGTGCTCTTCTGCTCCGTGACGCGGACACTGACGACGGTCGCGTCCGCGGCCTCCTCTTTGAAGTAAGCATCCAGGCGCTGGTGAATGCGCCTTTCCATCGTCTCCACAATAGACGCGGGAACGTGTGCATCCTTCATCACAAAACGTACGATCATGTTGCCGGCCTCCTTTAAACTGGGATTGCCTTCTTTTCTTGGATTTTTTTGATAATGGCTCTCCTTTCTGTATGTACAGTATACAGAATTTATCCCATTTCTTCAAGCCAACTCGCATGTTAATTGTAAGGAATTAACAATTGTTCGCCCTGTCAAGCAGCCTTGCATAAATGGGGAGCATGTCCGGCTCGGTCACAGCGTCTGCAAGCGTGCGGATATCCAGCCAGCCTACAGCGCTGTTTTCCTCTGCCGCGGTATGCAGGGGCAGCGTTTCATCCGCTTCAAAAAGATAGGAAACGTTTAAATGCAGATGGCTGCCCACCATCTGGCCCCGTCGCATATGCGCCCACACCGGCAGAACTTCCAGAGATGCAATGCCCCCGCCAAGCAGGCGCAGATCGCAGATGCCCGTTTCCTCCTGCGCTTCGCGGCGTGCAACGGCTTCAAAGTCCCCCTCGCCATCCGCATGTCCGCCCGTCCAGGCCCAACTGTTGTAGATCCGATGAAACGCCATCAGCGTCTTTTTCCGGTCCCGGCTGACGATGATGGATGAGGCCGTCATGTGCGCATAGGCGCATTCCCGCACGAGCAGCCGGTCTCCCTCCCGTGCAATCATCTGCAGCATTTCGGCCTGCTCTGCGGCTTCGCGCGTATCCCGCGGCCTATAGGCCGCGATAGCCCGTTTCCAATCGGCAGGAATGTTCGGTTTTTCCACATTGCCTCTTCCCTTCTGCTGTCTTTCCTTTGGGCCGCCGTGAGAATTACGGGTTTCCGCCGTGTTCAGGCATGCCCCCTCTTCAAAAGCTTCTCTCCCGTTATCGGGAAAGAAGGAAAAGCGTCGGATGCATTCAGCATATCACACGGGCCTTCCTCTGTAAAGCCGCAGACGGCTTTCCGGCGCGGCCGGGTCAAAATCAGGCCCGGCCTTCCTTCCAAAGCATCGCCCCAAAGCACCGCCCATAAGCCAAAATCGGGCCTTTGGGCAGACAAAGGCGTCCATGCCCGGCCGGCATGGACGCCCTGCAAAAGAAGAAATGAACCCCTGCTTGATCGTTTATTCAGGCACGCGGCCTTCAGATTCTGGCGGCATCCTTTTCAAAGCGCGCGCCATAGCGAAAGAGAAAGCCGATGACCAGCGCGAGCACACAAACGCGCGGAGCCAGCAGAACCGCTACCAGCACATAGAGTGCGGGGACGTCGGCAATTTTTTCACTGGGCGATGTGACAATCATCCTCAGCGCCATCAGCTGGGACAGCGCATTGAGCAGGTTCTTCTTGATGCTCTCAAAATCCATCATCAACACTCCTATCAACACTCTATCAATACTCCTGATGCCCGATCTGTCTTTTGAAAACGGGCTGTTTTTCGCGCGCGGATATCCTGCCCCGGATTCCGCAGGGGAAGCGCCGGTTCCTTCCGCGCATCCAATTTCCTGCTATCCTTTCACGGATCCTGCGGCGGGGACAGGCCGTCTCCTCACGCGCGGACAACGCGCACGCGCATGCCAAAGGCAATGGCCAGCAGGGCGCTGACAACAGCCAGCTTCACGCTGCTCAACGCCGCCAGAACAACCAGCCACATCGGCACTTTTACAAATGTGCGGCTGTTTCCCTCTACGATGAGGCGGGCGCCCACAAGAAGGGCGAATAGTTCCTTGATTTTATCCATATCCATTCCTCTGTCAAACGTTTCTGTCAAGCGTTTCCATGTTCCTGTTTCTCAGAGCCGTGTAATCATCAGCTTGCCGCTCACCGTGTCCATGCGGATGGGCAGGGCGCATGTGCCGTAACGGTTCGGTCCGAATTCATTGACAATGGAAGTGCTCAGCCCGCTGGCCTCGGCAACAAAGCCGCGGATATCCTCCGGCAGCGCCACCCGCGCCGAGCCGGACATCGTACCGATCTGAATTTTCCTGGTTGGGGCAACGGTGCAAAGCAATTCCACCTCACCGGATACGCTGCTGGCCTCCCATTCTTCGCACGCGCCTTCCACGTGCATCCGGCCGGAGACGTTATTGGCGTCCACGCGGTTCGCGTCGCAGGAAATGAACTGGTTGCCGGAAACCGTGCTCACCACCACATCCCCCGCGCATGCGCTGACCGTCACATCTCCGGATACGGTGGTCACGCTGATCTCCTTGGCGCGGATACGGGCATCCGGCTCCAGCCTCACATCGCCGGAGACCGTGTTGATTTTCGCGCTGTCCACATCCATGCCCATGAGCCGAATATCTCCGGACGTGGTGCTCACGGTGTACTCCGCCGCATATCCACAGGGGACGCGCAGGGTCATCCGGCCCCCCTCTTTTTTAAAGACGGAGAAAAACGTCTTGAATACATCCGGGTTCCTGCGCCGGACGGTCAGCTTATGCCCCTCCATCGTCACGCTGGGTTCCGGGCAGCCGTCCGCCTCGGTCTCCCAGCGAACCTCCACCTCACCCGTGTCCGCCGGGAGGATTTCCACATCATCCGCATCCAGGCCGATGTCGATGCCATGCAGCCCCGCTGCGGGAAACCTGCGGATCATCACCGTGCCGCTTGCGGCATCGCAGACGGTGTATTCCGCATCCTGGGCGGCCTCGCGCGCGGCCTGCTCGGCATCCTGCGCCATCTGATCCACCGCGCGGGAAAAGGCCTCTTCATCCAGCTCGCCGTCCGCCCCGATCACCGGTTCCTGCGCCGCCGCGGCCGTCTCCTTCGCCGCATCGTTCTGCGCCTGCTTCATGGCCAGTTCCTGCTCGGCGGCATCCGCCTGCATCTCCAGGGAATAGGCCTGCGCACGCAGTTCGCGCGCCCCCTCCTGATCGCCGCTGACCTGCTTGATTTCCGCCTGTGCGCGCAGATCTTTCGCCTCTTCCCTCAGTTCCGCCGGGCTTTTGGTTTCTTTCTCTTCTTTTCCTTCACGCGATTGGGGCTTGCCAAAGTCAAAGACGAGTTCCCCCTTGTCGCCGGAGAGCTTGTCGATCACCTGGCCCGCCGCCTTCTGCGCGTCGCGCATCCCCTTGCCCACCGCCTTGCCAATGCTGTCAATTACGCCGCCGGTGGCATCATCTACCTGGCGTACCAGCTTTTTGGCCTGGGGCACGATCTGCTGGCCCACATCGCCCAGCACGTTGAACGCCTTGTTGAGCGCCTGGCCCAAATCCGTGGTGCAGCCGGGCTTTGCGCCGGCGGGCTCTTCTTCCTGCGCGGGCTCCCCGCTTTCTCCTTCCGCTTTGCCGCTCTCGCGGGCATCGGCCTGCCCGCCTTCATGCGTCTCCTTTTCCGGCGCGCCGCTTTCCTGCCCTTCGTTCATCTCTCTGAGTAGCGACTGCACGTCTCCCAGCGAGGCGGCGACCTGCGCAAAGGCCTCCTCCTCCGAACGTCCCTGGCGCACGGTATCCTCATAGCGGGCCTGGGCGTTGGCCAGCAGCTCGTCCCGCAGGGCGAGGTTTTCCGCCGTCATCTTCATATCGGCGAAGATTTCATCAATCATCCTGCGAATCCGCATGTTCATCATGTTGTCCTGTCCTCCATTCCAAACAGTTCTGAAATCATGGCGCGGTATTTGCGCCAGTCCGCCCGATTCTCTTCATATAGCTTTCGCCCGGCATCCGTCAGATGGTAATATCTTCTTCTGGCGCCAGCGTTCTCATTCCCCCAGTATGACTCGATCATTCCGGCATTTTCCAGCCTGCGAAAGGTCGTATACAGGGTTGCCTCCTTGAGCTGCAGCTCCCCGCGGGTGATCTCCTGCACGTTTTTGCTGATGACGTAGCCGTAGCTGTCCCCCGCCGCCAGCTGCGCCAGGATAATCGTGTCCGTGTAGCCGCGAAGGATATCTGATGAATTGAGCATCTCATCACCTCCGACGAAATACATTGTATCACTCAATACCTCATCTGTCAATGTATTTCTTTTAAAAAATTATCTCAATTTGATTAACCCGAAACCCCACCGTTATGAGGGGTTCCTCCTTGACGGAAAGGGTTCCTTCCCCTATAATGGAGACAAAAATAGGGCCATGCCTTCGCACGGCTCTCACGAGACAAAGAAGGAGGACAAATCGAATGACGAAAAAAGGGTTCTTCCTGCTCATCCTCGCACTGTGCCTGACGCTGGCCATGCCTCTCGCTCTTTCTGAGGAGACGGCCTATGTGCCGGGCGAGACGATGGACGCACTGATTGGCGATGCATTTGATGCCGGAAAGATCGTAGGCGGCGATCTTCGCATCCTCTTTGACATGAATACCGATGTGCTGGCCCCTGGCGATGAGGAAGAACGCGCCCTGATCGATGGCATCACCCAGGTGTTGGATGCCGCCACGCTCAGCTTGGGCGTGGGAAAAATCGACGGCGGTTACCGCATCGAGTTGAGCGGCACCTATGCGCCCGGCAAGGCGGAAGGCACTTCCATCGCCGCAGCCGTAGATCTGACGGCGGACGGCCTGGCCATCGAAAGCAATCTGATCGAGGGCGAACGTGTCACCGCCCGTTGGGAAACCGTGTTGGCCCTTTGCGGCGTGCCCCAGGAGCAGATCGACATGATCCTGTCGCTCAAGGAAATCGATCTTGACGCTGCGCTCACGGAAATGGTCCAGGCGCTGGAAGGATTCCTTGCCACCGCCCTGCAGCTGGCGGAGCCGTATCTCCAGATTGTGGGGGATTTTGCCGCCACCCTGCCCGTCTCTCAGGAGGATCAGGTGGCGGAAAGCGGAGCTTTCCCCGCGGTTGATCATGAAATTGCCGTCACCATGACCGACGCCGATCTTGCCAGGCTCATCATCGCGCTGGCCGATCAGCTTGAGACGGATGAAAACCTTGTTCCGATGCTGGACAGCCTGCTCGCCGACGGCAGCATCCATGCGGCAGAGGAGAGCACACCCATCACCACCACGGCAGAGCTTTGCGATCTGCTGCGCGACGCGGCGGACTCCCTGGCCGATGCAGGCACCACCTATACCCTGCTTCTTGGCTACTGTGACGAGGCCCCCGTCTGCTACATCGTGCTTGACCAGACAGACGCGGACGGCGAGAGCAACACGCTGGCCTTCATTCTCACCGCGGACGAAGCCGGCTCTTCCATGGATCTTTTGCTGACCTATGTGCAAAGCGATGCGGATGGAGACACCGGCGATAACGTTTCTCTTGAAATGTCCGTCGCCGTCGATCCGGCGGACCCGAATGCCGGCGATGTCCTCATGAGTCTCTTTGCCGGCATCGACGGCGAAGAAACGGCTGCGGACTATGCCTTCTCCATGGCGCCTTTCACCACGCAGGAGGATCTGCCCGGATACAGAGGGACCTATACGATGAACATGAACGCTCAGCCGGGAAACATGCGCAGCGTGTTTGACATGACGATGGAAATGGCGTTGACCGCGGATGGCGGAGAATCATTCGTGATGACCGGCACGATGGACGCGTATGACGACTCCGAGAGAATGAGCGTGAGTTATGAAGGCGGCATCACCGCTTCTCCTGCCGGGGAAGAGAACTTTACCGGCCGCTATTGGTTCAGCGAAAGCATGAAGGAGCTGGGGCTTGACGAAATCGGCTTGGATATCGCGCTGTACAGCAAGGATTACGATCCTGCCGATTCGCAGGCTCTGACCTCCATCGAGCTGGAGTCGGTCACCATCGACGAAATGAACGCGCTGAACGAGCGCCTCTCCGGCGCGCTGGAGGAAAAGCTGACGGCCATCTTCTCCGCGCTGCCGCCGCAGCTGCTCTCCGCTCTGGTTGAGTAAAAGCAAGCCTCCTTAAAAGGAGGATGAACCGTTTTCTCCTGCGATTCTGATGGAAAGGGATTCCCCCTTGTCTCGCAGGGAGACGCGCCAAAAACGCGGGAGGGACAACGCCCACCCGCGTTTTTTCATTCATGCCGAATTCATTTTCCTCTTTCATGCCCGTCTCGCCAGCCAGATCTTCGCCGGCAAGATCTTTCACCGTCAAGACAAGGAAAGCTCCGGCCGGCGCCGCTCCTTTTCCCTTCGCTTTCTTACAGGAGGAATGACATGTCTTCTTCTCTTTGCGCCGTGCGTGCCGCCCGCGCACTCCTTGCATCCGTCACACCGCTGAAAACAGACTGCGGCCGCCTCTGCGGGGGAGCCTGCTGTCAGGGGGATGAGGAAACCGGCATGCTTCTCTTCCCCGGCGAAGAAGCGCTGTATGCCGGCTGCACATTCGGCCGCGTGCTTCCCGCCGGCTTTTCCCTGGGCGGCCATGCCGCGTCTCTCTTCGTGTGCAGGGGAAGCTGCCCGCGCGAGAGCCGTCCGCTCGCCTGCCGGCTGTTTCCCCTGTTTCTCACCTTTTCCGGCGGCGGCGTATCCCGCATCCGGCTGGATACGCGCGCCCGCTTCCTCTGCCCCCTGTGCGATTATGGGCTGCAGGCCCTTGATCCGGCGTTTGTTTCCGCTGCGCGCCGCGCTTACGATGTGCTGCTTGAAAATGAGGCGTCAAAAGCGTATCTCCTTGCGCTGGATGCCTCCCTGCGGCTGTAACCCCGCATAGCCGGGGCTTCTATCAGGCTGCTAACCGGGCTGCTCACAGCTGCACCCATTGGGTATAGCCGCTGGCCGTGCCCACATAGAGTACCCCGCCGGCGATGGAAGCCGCCTCGTATGCGCCGGAAAGGAGAACGGTGGCATTTTCGCCGTTGACATCGCATGTGATCACGCCCCGCGGTGTGAGCTGAATAATCTTCTGGCCATAGGCTCCCACATAAGTCGCGCCGTCACGGCGGATCGTGGCATTTTGCCCGTTGATCAGCCGCACAAGGGATCCTCCTGTGCGCACGATCAGCGCCTCGCCGCATTGCACGGCCTGATCGGCCTGACCAGCGTAAACCGTCGTCACCGCCCCCGTCGTGATGCCGAAGGAAACCACGCCGTCCTGTGTCACGCATAGAATCGCGTCCCCCTGCGCGTCAATCGTGAAATCACTCACCCCGGTCATGAGTTCGTTCTCTTCTCCGGAGAGCGTCCGTTCCCGAAGCGCGGCATGGGCATCCAGATAATACAGATCACCGTCGTGCAGCGCAAAGCGCAGGATGATCCCCGCCCGGCAGAGCACTTCCCGGTTGGTTCCGTCGGTATTCATGCGGATGATGCAATCCTCGCCCCCATCGCTGGCCACGTAGTAAAGCCGCCCGTTGGTCAGGTGCAGAAAGCGCGGCACATCCGAGGCGAGCACGGTGGATGCGGAGCCGTTGTACGGCCGCCTGACCAGCACGCCGCCCTGCGAGGCATCTGCCAGATAGAGGCTGTCCCGGTCGCTGACGGCGATGCCCCCGCCGGAAAGGCTGGCCTGATACGCGCCGTTGAGCCGGTATTCCTCGTTCTGTCTGGCCGTGTTATCCGCCTGCGCCTGCGCCACCTGAGCCGTTACAGCGCCGGATGCATACAGGCGGGATTGTGTGCCGCTGCCCGCCACGCCGTCGGCCGTCAGCCCATTCGCCTGCTGAAACTGGCGCACCGCCTGCTCGGTCTGTGTGTCATACACCCCGCTGACAAAAGAGGCGGACAGATAGCCCAGCGCGGCCAGACGGCTCTGCACTTGGCGCACCTGTTCGCCCGACATACCGGCTGAGAGCACATCGGCCACCATGGTGGCCGATGTGCTCCCCTGCATATCCCCGATCCGGACGCCATCCGCATTCAGCGCATCGTCCGAATAGATCCGTTTCAGTGACTCCGGCCCGGCCGCGCCGTCCACCTTGAGGTCGTTCATCGTCTGGAACGCCTTGGTGGCATCGACGGTGGGCTGGTTAAATTTGCCTGTAACGTTCCTGCTTTCCAGATAGCCCAGCTCAACCAGCCTTTCCTGATACTGGCGCACATCCTCTCCTTCGCTCTCCCACTGAATGACGATATCCATATTGGGCTCCCGGGTCGGCGCAGGCGTGGCGGTACTGCCGGAGCCGCCGCCAAAGTATTCGCTGTATTCCACGGCATCGCCGCCATACAGGATGGAAAGCGTCCCCATGCCGGCGATGCCGTCGGCTGTCAGCCCGTTTGCCTCCTGAAAGAGCTTGACCGCGCGCTCGGTACCGGATCCGAATTGTCCATCCGGGGATGTGGAAAGATACCCCAGGTCGCTCAGATATTGCTGAAGCACGCGCACTTCGTCGCTGCGGTCCCCATAGCGCAGGGTGGAAAGCGTGCCCGTGGAAGAGCCGCTTCCCGTGTTCTCCTCCGTCTCGGCCACCGTGCCGCTCTGCGAAACGACGGCGTTTCCGCTGTTGAGTTTATTCTGGGTGCCCGAGCCGGCAATGCCGTCGGCCGTCAGCCCATTGGCCTGCTGAAAAGCCTTGACCGCCTGCGTCGTTTCCGAGGTAAACCGTCCGTCGATGCGCCCGCTGTAATATCCCAATTCAAACAGCCGCGCCTGAAGATTATACACATTTTCACCGCTGTCGCCCTCTCTCAGGACAACGGTGCCGCTGGGCGTCGCCGTAGCCGAAACGCCGGTGGCCGCCCGGCAGCTTCCGTTCAGCTTGTTGAGGGTGGACACACCCGCCACGCCGTCGGCCGTCAGCCCATTGTTTTGCTGGAAAGCGATGAGCGCGGCCTGCGTCTCGGTGCCAAAGACACCGTCCGCCACCCCGTTCAGGTAACGCAATTCAATGAGCCGCTCCTGCATGGCGTATACATCGTTGCCCGTCATGCCCACGCTCAGGCTGCGTATCTGTTCCGGATCCGCTGTTGTCACGGGATTGGAAGCATACTTTGCCGAGGAAGAATAGAGCCTTGTCTGCGTCAGCTCGCCTGCCTGGCCATCTCCCGAAAGCCCGTTATTGCGCTGAAAGGCTTTGACAGCATCGGTTGTCGTTGCGCCGTACAGGCCGTCCACACCGCCGGAATAATAGCCAAGCTCCGCCAGCCTTCCCTGCAGCTTGCGCACCTCCAGGCCGGAGGCCCCCTCCTTGAGCAGCAGATAGGGTTCCTGGGTGCTGCTGGCGCTGATCACCTTGGGCTGTGCCGAACCGGAGTAAAGCAGGTCCTGCGTCTGCCTGCCGGCAATGCCGTCCGCCGTCAGCCCGTTGCGCTGCTGAAACTCGGTCACCGCGCTCTGTGTGCCGGAGGCATACTTGCCGTCAATCGTTCCGGTGTAGTATCCCAGCTCCGTCAGCCGCGCCTGCAGGTCGCTGACGTCGTTTCCCGTGGAGCCCATGCGCAGCACCGGATACCCGGCATTGTAATCCTCTGTGGAGGTCGTCCAGCTCTGAGCGTCCGGCGCAGCCGTGGCAACCGTGCGCGGCGTCGTGGTGGGCAGGCTGTCCTGCGTCCAGTCTTCCCATGTGCTCTGGTCGCTCTGCTGCCAGGTGTCCGGCGTGGGGCTGGGGGTTGCCTGCGGGGTGGGAGTCGGCGTGGGGGTGGGCAGCGACTGGGCCGTGCCAAAGGGGATGGTTCCCTCCCCGTCAGTGATGACAAGCGGATCGAGTGTCGGATCCGGCTGAATGAAGCAGCCGCCCAGCAAAAGCGCGAGCGCGGCAAGCATTCCCGCCAGAAGCCGTTTCTTTTCATTCATCCCTGTTCCTCCCGCCTTTCAAAAGGGCCTCTACCTCGCCAAGCGAGCGGATTTCATATGCCACGGGCAGACCGCGGCTGTTTGGTTTCCCTTCCGGGTTCAGCCAGCAGGCATCCACATGGGCATGGGCGGCGGCCGCGATGTCGCTTGAAAGCGAGTCGCCCAGCATCAGCACGCGGCTTCGGTCCGTGACGCCTGCGGCCTGCATGCCCAGCTCAATCATCCTCGGATCCGGCTTCGCGGTGCCCACCTCTTCGCTGACCACCATGCCCCGGATGTAAGGACGCAGCTCGCTGCGATCCATACGGCCATGCTGAATTCTGGAGATGCCGTTGGTCACAATGACAACCGGCACGAGAGCGCTCCAACTGCGCAGGGCCTCCAGCGCGCCCGGCAGCAGGATGCTCTGGCGGCTGAGCGCCTCCGCATAACGGTCCGCCATCTCCTGCGCGCTGTCCCGGCGGCCTATCGCCTCAAGAAACTGTTCAAACCGGCGCACGCGCAGCACCCGCTGCGTGATTTCGCCCTGCTCCAGCTTCTGCCACAGCGCACGGTTGATGTCGGAATACTGCTCCAGCATGGCGGGCGTGGCCTCAAATCCCGTTTGAGCGCAGGCCTCGGCAAACGCATTCTTTTCGGCTGCGGCAAAATCAAAAAGGGTGTCATCCGCATCACAAAGCAAAGCGTCATAGCGCATCATTCATAACCTCACCTATGTCCTGTTTTTCCGGCGTCAGGCGGTCCGAAAGGGGGAGGGAAGAATGTCTTCGTGCCTCAAATCCCTTCCATTTCCATCCAATTCCATCAAACCAATCCCATCAAAATTCCGTTCATCCGGGCGTTTTGATTCGGGTTTTTGGATGGAAAGCCGCCCCGGCCCTAAAAAAGATGTCGAATCTATTGTATCACATTTGAAGCCATATGAAAAGCCGCCGTGCGGCAAAGAAAGATGTTTCCTGTGCGGCAAAGAAAGATGTTTCCAGACTGGGCGAAGCAACGGGCAGATTCGGCCCTTCCGCGCTTGCATGTGCTTTTCCCCCTCCGGGGAAGGGAGGGGGAAAGAGCCCCTTCCCGCCCGCCTTTACGAGGGCCTGACGCCGTTTACCCCCGGCATATGCGCTTTGTGCGCCGCCAGGACGTCCTCCCCGAGGATGGGAGAGGCGTGCATCGCCGTATCCACCTGACGGATGACGCCGCGCAGATAGGTGTCGCATGCGTGCAGGTCACGCTCCGCCTCCTTGTCAAGCGGCAGGGTGAGAATGCGTTCTACTCCCTTTTCCCCCAGCACGCAGGGCAGGCTCATGGCCACGTCGCGCAGGCCGTATTCCCCCTCGGGAATGACGGAGAGCGGCAAAACCGCATGCGCGTTGAATACAATGGCGCTGACCACGCGGCAGGCCGTCAGCGCAATGCCGGAGGATGTATAGCCCTTGAGCTCGATGATGTCAAGACCGCTCTCCTTGACGGCGCGGATCATCAGGTCGCGGTCAACCGGCCTTGAAAGGCCGAACTGCTCTTCAAACCGGTCGATCGGCAGGCCCCCCACATTGACCGTGTTCCATGGGATAAACGCCGTGCCGCCATGCTCGCCAAGCACAAAGCCCGTCACGCTCTTCGCATCCACATGCAGAAGATCGCCCAGCATCTTGTTAAAGCGCGCGGTATCCAGCAGGGTTCCGGTGGAAAACATGCGCGGATAATCGTACTTCCGGATGCAGAAATACGTGAGCACGTCCACCGGGTTGGTGACGTTGATGAAGATCGCGTCGCGTGTGTAGCGCGTCACACCGTCCATGATGGAAGTCATCACATTCAGGTTGGTCTGCAGCAGCTGCATGCGGTCGCGCGATTCCCCGGGCTTGATCGAGGGCCCCGCCGTGTTGATGATGATCTGCGCGCCGGCGCAGTCCGGATAATCTCCCACCCGAATGGCGCAGCCGGCGCTGTAGGAAAAGGCGAGCGTATGGCTGGCGTCAAGCGCCTCTCCCAGCGCCTGCTCACGATCCAGGTTGATGAGCACGATTTCCTTGGCCAGGTTCATGCCCAGCAGGGCATTCAGGATGGCGCTGCCCACATGGCCGGCGCCGATAATCACGATTTTTCCCCGTTCTACGGACATAAAAGCGTCCCTCCCGACATTCCTTAAAGCAAATGCTTCCCTTTCCGGCACGTCATCCCGGCCATCGGGCCGGGACTGCGCGCGCCCTCAGTATGCGCCGAACCGGGGAAAAAATGCGCCTTGCGCAGGGCGGCGCATCGCGCTATACTGGAAGGGATCATTTTTTCCTGCATAAAGGAGCCTGATATCGATGAGCATGTCTTTCATCCCGGCGGGCTATGCGCCGCACCTCACGCTTTATCAGACACAGAGCGCCATCAGCCTGATTAAGCGCGTATTTCAGGACTCGCTCGCGCGCGAGCTGAATCTCAAGCGCGTGTCCGCGCCGCTGTTTGTGGAGCCCTCTTCCGGGCTGAACGATGATCTCAACGGGGTGGAGCGCCCGGTGGGGTTTGATATTCCCTTCGCTCATGCGCAGGCGCAGGTCGTGCATTCCCTGGCCAAGTGGAAACGCATGGCGCTTTACCGCTATGACATTCTGCCCGGCAAAGGCATCTACACGGATATGAACGCCATCCGCCGTGACGAAGAGCTGGATAACCTGCACTCCGTCTACGTCGATCAGTGGGACTGGGAAAAGGTCATCACGGAAGAAACCCGCACGCTCTTTACGCTTCACCAGGCTGTGCGCGCCATCGTGGGAAGCATCTGCGACACACAGCTCACGGTGCGCGGCAAATACCCTCAGCTGTGTGACACGCCGCTTTTGCGGCGCGATGTCACGTTCGTCACCGCGCAGGAGCTGGAAGACCGCTATCCGCAGCTTTCCCCCAAGGAAAGGGAAAATGAATTTGCCAGGGAGCATGGCACGATCTTCATCCAGGGAATCGGCGGCAAGCTGCGTTCCGGCAAGCCGCACGACGGCCGCGCGCCGGACTATGACGACTGGGACATGAACGGCGATATCCTGTTTTATCATCCGGTGCTCGGCTGCGCGATGGAGATTTCCTCCATGGGCATCCGCGTCAGCCCCGAGTCGCTTGATCGCCAGCTTTCCCTCGCCGGGTGCGATGCGCGCCGCACGCTTCCCTTCCACAGAATGCTTCTGGAGGGAAAGCTGCCGCTGACGATGGGGGGCGGCATTGGCCAGTCCCGTCTGTGCATGCTTCTGCTTGGCAAGGCGCATATCGGGGAAGTGCAGTCCTCCATCTGGGATGAGCAGACCCATCGCGTCTTTGAAGTGGCGGGCATTACGCTGCTGTGAGGAAAACCGGCGTCCTGCAGGCTGCCGGACAGAGAAGCGGCTGCTTCCCTCCTTCGGGGAAGCAGCCGCCTCCTGTTACGGCGCTTTACAGGGTTGTTCCCGTCTGGGTATAAGGAACCGCCTGCACATTCGTGCCATCCGAGGTCACGGCGATGCCGCCGTCCTTGGCGCAGTAGACCTGCGTGCCCAGCGCCCGGAGCTGCTCAAGGAGCAGCGTATCGGCGGGCTCTTCCTCGCTGTCGGTGATGAAAGCGATCTTCGGGCTGCAGGCGGTCAAAAATGCCGAGCTGGCGTTGACCAGACGCCCGTGATAGGGCACTTTGAGCACATCGCAGGCGAGGTCGCCCTCCGCCAGCAGCTCGGTCTGGCGCGCGTCCTCTGCGTCACCGGCAAAGAGGAACCGCGTCTGCCCGTATGTCACGCGCGTGGCCAGGGAAAAGTCGTTTTCCTCGTCTTCGCCATAGTCCGTCTCATTCGCCGCGCTGACCCGCAGCTGCACGTCGCCAAAGGCGATTTCAAGAATCTGCCTGGCTTCCAGATAGATGACCTGCGTATCCGTGCTGGCCGCCAGCGCCTCGGTGAATTCGGTATACTGGTTGCTGTCCTTCTCATAGCGCGGCATCACGACGCGCGAAACGGTGAAGTTTTCAACCACTTTATCCGCCCCGCCGACATGATCCTTGTCAAAGTGGGTGATGATCATCATGTCGATGCGCGTCACCCCGGCCTTGCGCAGCTCATTGACAAGCACATCGCCGCCGTCGTCGGTGGCCGCGTCGATGAGGATGTGGCCGCCGTTTGGCGTGGTGATGAGCATGGCGTCCGCCTTGCCCACGTTATAAAAGTCCACGCGCATCTGTTCCTGTGTTGCCGTGCCATCGGTCAGGGAGGTAACCTGCAGGGTCGTGGCGGGCGCGGGATTGGAGCCGTAAAGGGCCGTCAGCGTGTTCACGCCTGCGATGCCGTCCACGGCAAGCCCCTCGTTTTTCTGGAACGCACGCACGGCGTCATACGTCCACTGGCCGTAGATGCCATCCACGGTGCGGATCTGCGTATAGCCCAGGTCAAGCAGCGTCTGCTGAAGCTTCCTGACCGCGCTGCCCGAGCTTCCCCAGGAAAGCAGGCTGTAACCGGAAGACGAACCGGAGGAAGAGCTGCCGGACGCCCGTTTCGCAGAAGAGGAATAGAGCACATCCTGCGTGTAGGGATCCGCGACACCGGTGACCGTGAGGCCGTTGCGGCTTTGGAAGTTGCGCACAGCCCTGTATGTCTGGCTGCCGAAATAGCCGTCCACCGAGCCGCTGTAATAGCCAAGCGACTTGAGCCTGCGCTGCAGCGGCACCACCGCGGCGTTGTAACGGCTGGAACGGGAAAGCGTCTCATACGTGCCGGAACCGGGATCATACCCCGTGGCCGCCTTGGCCGCCGAAGAATAGAGCAGCTTCTGCGTCACATTATCCGCCACGCCGGTGACCGTGAGGCCATTGACCTGCTGGAACCAGCGCACGGCGCGCTGGGTGCCGCTGCCAAAGATCCCGTCCACCTTAATGGTGTAATAGCCCAGATCCTTCAGCCGCTGCTGAAGCGTATAGATCAGGGCCAGCCCCTTGTCGCCGCGCACGAGCGTCGGATAGACCGTGTCGCTTTCATTATAAGCGATGGCGCATACGGAATAGAGCGCGCTCTGCGTCAGCTCTCCCGCCATGCCGTCCACACTCAGGCCGTTGTTTTTTTGGAACAGGCGAACCGCCGCGACCACCGTGTCGGAATACGTGCGTGTCGGGGAAACCGGATAGCCCAGTTCGCTCAGCCGCGCCGTGAGGGCATAGACATCGTCGCCAACCATGCCCTTTTTGAGCAGGTTGTAGTGGATGGCAGAGCCCACGGTCGCCGTCTGTGTAAAGGAATTGACGTTGTTTTCTCCGTAGTAGACGGTGAAGGTGAGCACCGTGCCCTTCGCATACGTGTGCGGGAGGCTGAAGCGCAGGATGCCGCGGCTGTCCGCCGTGACGGTCTGGCCAAAGTCGCTCGTGGCCAAATTGACCACAACGCCCGGCGTTGTCTTGGCCACAACCGTGCTGGAGGAAGGCGTCACCGGATCCACCGTCAGCGTGGGTTTCGATGCCGGGGCGGTGACGACAAAGCTGCCGCTGGCCGTCACGCGGGTGGCGCTGTCCGATCCATACTGCGCATGCACCGCGGTGTAGGTGCCCGCGCCGCACACCAGAGAAGCGGTGAACAGACCGTTGGCATCGCTTCGCACAATGGCGGTGGCGGAGGCGGGCTCCGTGGTCAGCGTGATATCGGTGCCCGGCTGTGCGGTGCCGGTGACGACCAGCCTGTTTTCACCGCCCGTCACCTGGGTGATGGAAATGGGCCTTGCCTGCTCCGTCACCTGAAGGTTTTCAATCACAATCGGGGAGCCCGTGGAGCCCTGGGTATAATCGACAGACACGGAATAAAGTCCCGCGCTCAGGTTATCAAACGTGACGCTTCCGACGCCCGCCTCAATGGACCGGGTGGCCACGGCACTCCCATTTTGAAGCAGGCTGACGGTCACCGCCCGATCCGCCGTCATGACGTTCACCGTAATCTGCCGCTGCTCCGCCGCCGCGGTCGCCACAATGGCAGAGTCAGAGACGATCAGGTTCGGAATGACCCGGGCATATTCCTGCACGGCTGTATAGCCGACGA
The DNA here is from genome assembly GCA_018715105.1 of Candidatus Ventricola intestinavium. Classification (GTDB taxonomy): domain Bacteria; phylum Bacillota; class Clostridia; order Christensenellales; family Aristaeellaceae; genus Ventricola; species Ventricola intestinavium. Next base: position 851 of record DVMG01000003.1, on the reverse strand, counting down.
CGACCGTATACGTTCCGGCGGGAAGGCCGGTAAATTCGACCGGGCCGGGACCGCTTGTCGCGTTATTGATCTTTCTGGAATCGACTACGCTTCCCGCGCTGTTGGTGAGCGTCACATACAGTTCCGCCTCTTCATAGGCCTCGGTGACGATCACGGTAATCGTGTCCCCCTGGGCATCCGCTGTGGCCTCAATCTGCCGGTATGTATTGGCAGGAGGTTCCGGTGTGTAAGCCGCAGGCACATCCGCCGTCTTCAAATAGGCATCCACGCCCTCAACAGGCGTCGTATAGTTGACATACACCTGATAGCGCCCGGCGGCAAGGTTGTCAAATTGGATCAGACCGCCGCCATTTTGCAGGGTGCGGCTGTCCGTGCTGCCATCCGGTTTTGTCAGCGTGACGGTTATTTCCAGCGCACTGCCGCCCCAAACATCCACTTCCAGGCTTCCTTCACCAGGCACAACCTCCACATGGAATGGATTGGCCGTTGTGGGCGTCTGTCCGTCTTCCCCCGTGCCTTCGTTTCCGCTTCCACTTCCGCTTCCGTCTTGCCCGGGCGGCGTGATGATAATCACATCGTCGCCATCTCCATCTTCATTCCCGCCGCCGGTTCCTGTTTCCTCGGATAAAACGATCGGCTCTGACGTATACGTATCGCTGCCGGTATGGGTTCCGTCCGTATAGACAGCGTCAACGACATAGGTGCCCTGCCCTAAGCCTTCAAACGTGGCTTTTCCTTCTCCGGATCCGTTCAAATCCACGGTCAGCTCATCAATTTTATTGGTCCGGTCTATGCCTTCGGACAGATATAAGGATAAGCGTACCTTGGTATTCGGCTCGCCCTTTAGCCAC
>DVMG01000096.1 GCA_018715105.1 Candidatus Ventricola intestinavium | reverse complement strand
TTCTGCAATTCTTTCATTCGCTTGAATCAGCTTATTCTTGGCCATGGTAACATTCTCCCTTCATACTCGTTTTTTTGCAAGGGGACATTCATGATATAACCTGCAGATTCGAATAAACCCGGAGCAGATTTTCTCAGATTGAAATTCCCTCAAGCAATCTGCGCTTTGTGCTCTTCGCGCCTGACAGAAGGGATGATACATCAGGCGCATTTACGAACTGCGCAAATTGTGTTTCGGAATGATGAAAAACGGGAGAATTTTCAGAGCATGACCGGGAAGAGGACCGGAGCCGCATCAGGCGGGCGTCATGCCTTCACGCTGATGCGCACCAGCGCCCGCTTGAGCTTGGCCTCCGCGAGCATGAGCTCGCGAGGATCGTTTCCCGCCGCTGCGATGCGGGCTTTTGCCGTCTCTCTGGCACGCTCTGCGCGGCTCAGATCAATCTGATCCGCCCATTCAAACGTGGTAGCAATCAGCGTCGCTTCATTGTCGATCATCGCAAGCATGCCCCCTATGCATGCGGCCCGGCGCGTCTGCCCATCTTCCAGAACAAGAGCCGCTTCTCCTGCGCCGACGGCGGATACATAGTTGATGTGGCGCGCCAGCAGGCATACGTCGCCGTCAATCATACGGGCGCGAAGGCGCTGCACCTCGCCGTCAAACAGAAGACCATCCGGCGTGCTGATTTTCAGGTGGAACGTATTCATGCCGGCTCACCCTTTTTCGCCCTTCCTGTCCGCCTTTTCCACGGCTTCTTCAATGGTGCCGACAAACAGGAACGCGCTCTCCGGCAGATCGTCGTGGCGTCCCTCAATGATTTCCCGGAATCCCCGGATGGTTTCCTTCACGGGCACATAACGGCCCTCCATGCCGGTAAACTGCTCCGCAACGCTGAAAGGCTGGGAGAGGAACCGCTGAATTTTTCTGGCTCGGGCCACCGTGAGCTTATCCTCTTCAGAAAGCTCATCCATGCCCATGATGGCAATGATATCCTGCAATTCCCTGTATCGCTGGAGAATGCGCTGCACATCGCGCGCCACACGATAGTGCTCTTCTCCCACCACCTCCGGGCTGAGAATACGGCTGGTTGATTCCAGCGGATCCACGGCTGGATAGATGCCCTGGGAGGATATCGCCCGGGAGAGCACCGTCGTCGCGTCCAGATGGGCAAACGTGGTTGCCGGAGCAGGGTCCGTCAGATCGTCTGCGGGCACATAAACGGCCTGCACGGAGGTGATGGAACCGCGACGGGTTGAAGTAATCCGCTCCTGAAGCGCACCCATCTCCGTGGCCAGCGTCGGCTGATATCCGACCGCACTGGGCATACGCCCCAGTAGCGCGGAAACCTCGGAACCGGCCTGCGTAAAGCGGAAAATGTTGTCAATAAACAGCAGAACGTCTTGTCCATCCCGATCGCGGAAATACTCCGCCATCGTCAGGCCGGAAAGCGCCACGCGCATACGTGCTCCAGGCGGCTCATTCATCTGGCCGTAAACAAGGGCGGTCTTGCTAAGGACCCCGCTCTCCTTCATCTCATAATACAGGTCGTTTCCTTCACGCGTGCGCTCGCCGACCCCCGCAAAGACGGACAGGCCGCCGTGCTGCCTGGCAACGTTGTTGATCAATTCCATGATCAGCACGGTTTTTCCCACGCCCGCACCGCCAAACAGGCCAATCTTTCCACCCTTGGCATACGGGGCGATCAGGTCGACGACTTTGATGCCGGTTTCCAGCATTTCGGCAGAGGTCACCTGCTCGTCATAAGGAGGCGCTGACCGGTGAATGGGCCAGCGCTCAACCCCTTCGGGTGAAGGCTGGTTATCGATCGGCTCGCCCAGCAGATTAAAGATCCGCCCCAAACACTTTTCCCCTACGGGAACTGCAATGGGGGAACCGGTGTCCACCGCTCTTGCGCCTCTGACCAGGCCATCCGTGCTGCTCATGGCAATGCAGCGCACCGTGTCATCCCCAATATGCTGGGCGACTTCTACAACAAGGCTTCTTCCGCCGCTCTCTACCTCAATGGCATGAAGCAGAGCCGGAAGCTCCCCCTCCCTGAATTTGATATCCAGAACCGGGCCGATGACCTGAGTCACGATGCCGGCGCTTCCTTGAGCCATAACGTTGCTCCTTCCTGTTTGCGCAGGGAATCAATGCTCTGCGCCTGCCACAATTTCTGTGATTTCCTGCGTAATGGCCCCCTGCCGTGCCCGATTGTAACGCAGGTTTAAATCCTCGATCATCTCTTCCGCGTTTTTGCTGGCCGAATCCATGGCCGTGCGCCGCGCGCCCAACTCGCTGGCCACCGACTCACACAGGGCGCCATACAGCATGCCCGCAACATAATTTGGCACAATGGCATCGTATACCGCCGCGGGGCTTGGCTCGTAAAGCGTAAGGGAGTGAACGCCGGATGCGCTCTGCGGCCCGGATGAACGGAGCGGCAGAAGATGTTCGGCTGCAGGCGTCTGCACAAGCATGGAAACAAACTGTGTGTAGACGACGGCCACTTCATCATACTGGCCTTCCAGGTAGCCCCTGGATACCAGACTGCCGATGGAAAAGCAATCCGCAATGGAAACGCCCGCAGCCTCTGCAAAGGCCTCCGTCACGATTTCCATCCCGCGATGTTTGAAAAAATCCACCGCACGTCTGCCGATGGGGAGAACACACGCGGGAACCCCATCCGCCATCCTTTCGCATGCGGCTTTTAAGACATTGCTGTTGTAGCCGCCGGCCAGCCCTCTGTCGCCCGCGATGACAACGAGGCACCGCTTTTTAAGCGGCCGCCCGCTCTGAAAAGGAGAGGAAAAATCAAGCGCCGTTGCTTCAATGTTATCAAGCGTCCGTTTCAGCTGTGTATAATAGGGACGGCAGCGCTCCTGGCGCGCCTTGGCCCGCCTGAGTTTGGAGGAAGCGACCAGCTCCATGGCTTTTGTGATTTGCATGGTGCCTTCCACACTTCTGATGCGCAGCTTAATGTCCTTCATGGATGCGCCTGCCATCGTCCTCCCCCTTCCTAGCGGGCAAGAAAGTCCCTTGTATACTGGTCAAGAGCGGAAACAAGCTTCTGTTCCGTCTCTTTTTCAAGACTGCCCGTTAAGCGGATCTCTTTCAGAAGATCCGCATGCTGCGCGTCGAGCCGGGCATAAAGCCCCTGCTCATAGCGCGCAACCCGCTCAACCGGCACCTCGTCAAGGTAATGATGGATGACGGCGTAAAGAAGGCAGACCTGTTTGTCCACACGGACCGGCTGATTGCGGCCCTGCTTGAGCACCTCCACCACACGTTCTCCCTGAGAAAGACGGGCCTTTGTGTCGGCGTCCAGATCACTTCCGAATTGCGCAAAGCTCTCCAGTTCGCGATACTGGCTGTAAATCAGCTTGAGCGGTCCGGCCACCTTTTTCATGGCTTTGATTTGTGCGTTTCCACCCACGCGGGAGACCGAAATGCCCGGATTGACGGCGGGCATGACCCCTGCGTGGAACAGCTCACTTTCAAGAAAAATCTGCCCATCTGTGATGGAAATCACATTGGTTGGAATATACGCAGAGACATCGCCCGCCTGTGTCTCGATGATGGGCAGAGCGGTCAGGCTGCCCCCTCCGTATTCGGGCGAAAGACGCGCGGCACGCTCCAACAGACGGCTGTGCAAATAAAACACATCGCCCGGATAGGCTTCCCGTCCCGGCGGGCGGCGAATCAGCAGCGACAAAGCGCGATAGGCCACCGCATGCTTGGACAAATCGTCATAGATCACCAGAACGTCCCTGCCCTGATGCATAAAGTATTCTCCCATCGCGCAACCGGCATAGGGCGCAATATACTGCATCGGGGCCAGTTCGGAAGCCGTTGCGCTGACAACGATGGTGTATTCCATCGCGCCTGCACGGGTAAGCTGTTCCACCAGCTGGGCCACCGTGGAATTCTTTTGCCCAATGGCGACATAGATACAGAGGACATCCTGCCCGCGCTGGTTGATGAGGGTATCGGTTGCTAGGGTGGTTTTACCCGTCTGACGGTCGCCGATGATGAGCTCACGCTGTCCACGTCCGATCGGGATCATGCTGTCGATGGCTTTGATGCCCGTCTGCAGGGGCACGCTGACACTCCGGCGCTCAATGATTCCCGGAGCAGGGCTCTCGATGGGGCGGGTCTGGGTGGTGGAAATGGCTCCCTTGCCGTCCACCGGCTGGCCGAGCGCATTGACCACGCGTCCGATCAGCGCTTCGCCGACAGGCACAGAAACCACGCGTCCCGTCCGCCTGACAACACTGCCCTCATGCAGCCCGGCATCGCTGCCCAGAATCACGATGGACACGGAATCCTCTTCCAGATTGAGGGCCATGCCATATTCGCCGTTTTCAAACTCAACCAGCTCGTTGGCCATGCATTTTTCAAGGCCACAGGCCCTGGCAATGCCGTCGCCCACGAGGATGACGGTGCCCGTTTCATCCTGCCTGATCTTCTGGTCATACTGTTTGATCTGGGTCTTGATGATTTTCAAAACCTCTTCGGGTTTCAGATCCATGGGTTCACCGGCTTTCTGTTCTTCATTTTGAATCTGTTTTCAATCGCTTAAGCTCAAGAGGGTTTCCATCACTCAGGAGAGCGTTCCCTCTGTCAGCGCATGGCGCAGGCGTTCCATCCTGGATGAAAGCGTGTTGTCATAGCGGATTCCTTCCATTTCCACACGCATGCCCGCACGGACAGACGGATCCACTTTCACGCTCAGCTCAACTTGTTTTCCCGCTTTTTTTTCAAGGGCCTGATGAAGGCGTGTGAGGCGACCTTCATCAAGCGGAACCGAACTGATCGCCGTCGCCCGAACGATGCCATGATCCGCATGGTATGCTTCCACAAACGCGTCTACACACTTTTCCACGGACAAAAAGAGACCGTGTTCACACAGAAGCTTCAAAAAGGATAGAAAATCAGGCTCCACTCTGCCGCCAAACGCTTCATCCAGCAGGGACAGGCGTTCGGCCTTGGGGACGGCCCGATTGGCGATCAGGCGCATATAATCCGGAACCTGTCTGAGGATGAACAATGTGCCGCGCAGCTGAGTCAGGAAAATTTCTTCCTTGTGCGTTTCCTGGGCAAGCGCATAAAGCGCTCTGCCATAAAGGGCGCTCATCTCTGTCATGACACATCCCCCACGTTGCTGATCAGCGCATCAATAAACGCCTCATGGTCTTCCTGACGAATCTCGCGCTCCATGACCTGGGATGCGATATCAAGCGCGATGTCAGAGAGTTCCCCTTTCAGCTCATCAAACGCCTTCGTGCGCTCCAAATCAATATCC
>DVMG01000095.1 GCA_018715105.1 Candidatus Ventricola intestinavium | reverse complement strand
GGAAGATGCGCTTTCCGATTTCGGCGGCACCCTCATCACCGTGTCCCACGACCGGTATTTCATCAACCGTGTGGCCAACCGCATCCTTGAGATGCGGCCGGACGGCGTGACGGAATACATCGGCAATTATGACGATTACATCGAGCGCAAAAACCGTCCCATGGAGCAGGAAACCGTTCAGGGCAAGACGCGCACGGAGCTTGAAAAGGAAAAACGCCGTGAAAAGCAGAGCCGCCAGGCTCAGCGCCAGCTGAAGGTTCGCGCTCAGGAAGCGGAAAGAGCCGTCAGCCTCAAAGAAGAGCAAATCGCCGCCCTGGAGGCGCAGATGGCCGATCCGGCTCTGTACAGCGATGCTCAAAAAGCCGCGCAGGTGCAGCGCGACTACCAGCAGGCGCAAAAGGATCTGCGCGCGCTCTATGAGCAGTGGGAGCAGGCAGAGGCCGCTCTTTCGGGGGAAGACGCATAGGCCGCGCGCCTTTGCTTCCCGGTCTCCAGTTTTTCTGACTCATTCCAAGCATGAATCTGCGTTCCATGATTTTTCCCCCTTTCCCCGCTCACCGAAGAAAAGGAGGCATGAACCGTGCTGTTTATCGGTATCTGCGGCGCAAGCGGCAGCGGAAAATCCACGCTTGCCGAAGAGCTGGCCACCCTGGTCAACAAAAGCATCCTGATCATCAACCAGGACGCCTATTACTTTGACCATCCCGATCTTTCCTTTGAGCAGCGATGCGCCATCAACTATGACGAACCCTCCGTGTTTGATCACGATCTGCTGCTTTCCGATGTCACGGCCCTTCTTTCCGGCCGGCGCGTCGGCAAAAAGCATTATGATTACGCGCGCCATGCGCGCGCCGATCCTGAAGACGAGTTTCTGGAGCCGCACGATGTCATCATCGTGGAAGGGATCCACGCCTTTTACGATCCACGGCTTCGCGCCATGATGGATTTAAAATTGTATATGCACGTCGAATCGGATATCTGTCTGCTGCGGCGCATCCAGCGGGATATCAATGAGCGCGGCCGCGCCATTGATAACATTTCCCTGCAATACGTCACCACCGTCAAGCCGATGTTTGATCAGTACGTGCGCAACTATGAACAGTATGCGGATGTGATTGTAGCCGGAGGCGGCAAAAACGCCAAGATCACAGAGATCCTCGCCGGCTACATCAACAACGATCTGCACCTGTACCGCGGTTTCAAAAGCAGAAAGGGATCATGATGCTTTCAACCTACACACGTGAAGAAAAGAGCTGGATGCTCTATGACTGGGCCAATTCCGCATTCGCCACGATTATCGCAGCGGTGATCCTGCCTATCTTCTTTAAGGAAATCGCCGTTTCCTGCGGCGTTTCCGATGTGGACGCCACCGCCTGGTGGGGCTATGCCACCTCTGCCGGCACGCTCATCTGCGCCGTGCTCGCGCCGTTTCTGGGCACGCTGGGAGACTTCAGGGGCATGAAAAAGCGCCTGTTTGCGCTTTTCATGCTTGTGGGCGTAATCAGCACGGCCCTTCTCGCCGTGACCGACCGCTGGCAGATGTTGCTTGTGCTCTATATCGTGGGCACGCTCGGCTTTAACGGCTCCTGTGTTTATTACGACAGCTTTCTGCTCGACGTGACGACCGAAAAGCGCATGGATCGCGTGTCCGCCATGGGGTATGGGCTGGGTTATATCGGCGGTTCCACCCTTCCGCTGATCCTCTCTCTGCTTCTCATCCAGTTCGGCGGCGCCGTCGGCATCTCCACGGTAACGGCCACACGCTTTTCCTTCCTTCTCACGGCGGCGTGGTGGCTCTTCTTTTCCCTGCCAATGCTCCGCCATGTGCGGCAGAAGCACGCTGTCGATCCGGGAAGCCACATCGTGCGCAACACGCTGCGTAACATCAAAAAAACCGGCTCCATGATTGTGAAAAACAAAAGCGTGCTTTTCTTCATCATCGCCTATTTTTTCTATATTGACGGCGTGGGCACCATCATCCACATGGCAACGGTGTTTGGCGATTCCTGCGGCCTGGGCAGCATGGACATGATGGTCGTTCTGCTTATCGTGCAGGTGGTTGCCTTCCCCTTTGCCATTCTCTATGGCAGGCTTGCGGGGCGCTTTGGCGCGCGCAGCATGCTGCTGGTGGGCATCGCCACCTACATTGTCGTATGCGGCGTGGGCTTTACGCTCCGTGAGATGAAGGATTTTCTCCTTCTGGCCGTTTTGGTGGGCACCGCGCAGGGCGGCGTGCAGGCGCTTTCCCGCTCGTTCTTCGGCAAGCTCATCCCGGCGGAATCCGCCAGCGAGTACTTTGGTTTCTTCGATGTCTTCGGCAAGTTTTCCGCAGTCATCGGCCCCGCGCTCTTTGGCCTCGTCTCGCAGCTGACGGGCAGCACGCGCATGGGCATCCTGCCTGTGATGAGCATGTTCATCCTCGGCGGCGCCATGATGATCTTCCTCGTGCCGCGCAGAATCGAGCGGATTCACGAATGATTCTTCCGTTCCGAAAGCAGGGCAAAAAAACAGGCGGCCGGGACGTTTCCCTCTCTTCCTTGGGAAACGCCCCGGCCTTTTTCATCTTCTCCTGCTTAGTTTTTATTCTTCAGGTTTAAGGGGCAGGGAACGGGAATCGCCCCCTGCTCTCCTTGCCATGAAAAAGTCGCCGAGCATTTGCGCGCATTCCGTTTGAAGCAGCCCTCCCAGGCAGCGCGTCGCCCCGCCGATCGCAGGATCCTCCGGCAGCGCATACACGCTGCCTGCGCAGCCCGCGCGCGGGTCGCTCGCCCCATAGACAACTTCATCGATTGCCGCCATCACGATTGCGCCGGCGCACATGGGGCACGGTTCAAGCGTCACATAAAGCGTGCACCCATCCAGCCTTCGGCGTCCCAGCGCCTTTGCGGCCCTGCGAAGGGCGAGCACCTCTGCATGCGCCGTCGGATCCGTGCGCGCCTCCCTCTCATTGTGTGCCTGCGCGATCACACGGCCCTCATGCACAACCACCGCCCCCACCGGCACTTCCCCCTCCTGCAGGGCCTGGCGCGCCTGCAAAAGGGCCCGCCGCATAAAAGCTTCCCGCATCAGCCGCGGTCTCTTCCACGGAAGAACAGGGCGACCGTCCCCGGCCCGGAATGGCTGCCGATGACAGGACCGATGACGCTCAGCACGATCTTCTGCGGATCACAGCCATAGGTCTTGACCAGCATGTCCTTCACGGTCTGCGCATCTTCCAGGCAATCGCCATGGCTGATGAAGATCATCTGATCCGGCGCAGCGCCAAGCTCCCCGAATTTATCCGCAAGCGCCTTGAGCGCCTGATGGCGGCCCCGCGTCTTGCTTCGGGCAATCAGCCTGCCCTGCGCGTCCACATGCAGCACCGGCTTGATCTTGAGCATGGAACCAAAGAATGCCGCTGAAGGGGAGCAGCGGCCTCCACGCTTGAGAAAGTGCAGGTCGTCCACCGTAAACCACTGGGCATACGTCTGCACATGTTCGCGAAGAAACGCGGCGTTTTCCGCAATGCTCATGCCATTTTCCCGGTTCATGAGCGCATCGTAGACGATCAGTCCCTCGCCCGCGCTCGCGCCAAGCGTGTCCACCAGCTCGATGACCGCATCGGGATATTCCTCCAGCGTCATCTCTCTGGCCATGTTGGCCGCAGCGAATGTTCCGGAGAGCGCCGAAGAAAAGATCACGCCCAGCACGGCCTCGCCCTTGGCCGCATGCGCCTTGAAAGCCTCCAGAAATTCTCCGGGAGAAACCTGCGCGGTGGTGCTGGTTTCCCCCGCGCGAAGGCGGTCGTAATAGGCCCTGGATGCCTCAGCGCTGCTAAAAGCCTGCGTGCTGGTTACGCCGCCAATGGTATAAGACATGGGCAGAATTTCAAGCTGCTCAAACCGGGCAACAAT
>DVMG01000094.1 GCA_018715105.1 Candidatus Ventricola intestinavium | reverse complement strand
GACCGGGCGGCCGCAGCGGACAGCCTCCTTCCCTATGATAATATAATTCGGGGGGGGGGTTGTCAATTTCGATGCGTGTAAAATTTTTTCCCAGCAAACATGCTGAGGAAGGCCGGACGCGCGGCAAACGGACGAAGCGAGGGGAAAAGACGCTTTACGAAACGGACTTTTCGCGCTATACTGGACAACGTAAGTCTATACAGCTGGAGGAATGTGCAGATGAATGTGCATGCACCGCGCCGTGCAGAGGCCGGACACATGCCCGCCCTTCGGGAGGGAGCGAGGGACGGGATCCCCATTGGGCTGGGATATTTTGCCGTGGCCTTTTCCCTGGGCATTGCGGCGCGCAACGCGGGGCTGACGCCCTTTCAGGGATTTCTGGCCAGTCTGCTTAACAATGCGTCCGCCGGCGAATACGCCGGCTTTACCATGATTGCGGCGCATGCGACATACATGGAGATCGCCGTGGTGACGCTGATCGCCAACGCGCGCTATCTGCTGATGAGCTGCTCGCTGAGCCAGAAGTTTTCATCGGGTACGCCGCTTTTTCACCGGCTGATTGTGGGGTTTGACGTGACGGATGAGCTCTTTGGCATCGCGATTGCCAGGCCGGGCTGGCTGGATCCCTTTTACATGTATGGAGCCATGCTGGTGGCCATGCCCTGCTGGGCGGGAGGCACGGCGCTGGGGGTTGTGATGGGCAACCTGCTGCCTGCCCGGCTGGTCAGCGCGCTGAGCGTCGCGCTGTACGGCATGTTCTTGGCGGTCATCGTGCCGCCGGCGCGGCGCAACAGGGTGGTGGCCGCGCTGATTGCGGTGAGCTTTGCGCTGAGCCTGATTTCCGGCTATGTGCCGGGGTTTTCCTCTCTTTCCGACGGCACGCGCACCATTGTGCTCACGGTTGCGCTGTCTTCCGCGGCGGCGCTGCTCTTTCCCGTGAATATGGAGAATGCGGAGGAGGCAACCCATGGCGCGTAATGTGTATATGTACATCGCCGTCATGGCGGGGGTAAGCTTCCTGGTTCGCGTGCTGCCGCTGACGCTGATCAGGAAGCCGATCACCAACCGGTTTTTGCGCTCCTTTCTGTACTATGTGCCGTATGTGACGCTGGCGGTGATGACCTTTCCCGCGATTGTGGAGGCCACGCAGTCGCCCCTGGCGGGCGCGCTGGCGCTGGCCGCGGGCATGGCGCTGGCCTTTCGCGGCGTGGGCCTTTTCGGCGTGGCGGCGTCCTGCTGCGCAGTGGTGCTCGTGGCGGAGATGCTGCTGTGCCGGTGAAGCGGGCTGTTTTGTCTTTCTGAAGAACGCAAGAGCAAGGATTGACATTTCGGGCTATAGCTGATACAATACAAAATTGTGTCGTTATGCAATGCGAGTGGATAAACTGCGAAAGAGAGGATTGCCATGCAGGGACAAGAGGAAGCCAGAGTGAAAGAAAGCGGACAGGAAGGCGTCAAGGAAAATAAAATGGGGGTCATGCCCGTGGGCAGGCTGCTGTTTTCCATGAGCTTCCCGATCATGATTTCCATGCTGGTGCAGGCGCTGTACAATGTGGTGGATTCCATGTTTGTGGCGCGGGTCAACGAAAACGCACTCACAGCGCTGAGCATGGCTTTCCCGGTGCAGAATCTGATGATCGCCGTGTCGGTGGGCCTGGGCGTGGGCCTGAATGCGGTGCTCTCCCGCGCGCTGGGAGCCAAGGATGAGGAAGGCGTCAGGCGGACGGCCACATGCGGCATTTTGCTGGAGATCATCGGCTCTGCGCTGTTCATGGTCGCCGGCCTGTTTGTCGTGCGCCCGTTCTTTGAAGCGCAGACGGACATCACGCAGATCGTGGAATATGGCGTGCAATACACCACCATCGTCATGGTCGGCTCTCTGGGATCCTTCATGCAGATCGTGTTTGAGCGCCTTTTGCAGAGCACGGGGCGAACCATGTTTACCATGGTCAGCCAGGCCGTCGGCGCCATCATCAACATCATTCTCGACCCCATCATGATCTTTGGCTACTTCGGCATGCCGGCGATGGGGGTGGCCGGCGCGGCGCTGGCGACCATCATCGGCCAGTGGGTGGCCGCGGCACTGGGCCTGTATATGAACATCTTCCATAATCCGGAAATCTCCATCAGCATGAAGGGGTTCCGGCCGCATGGCCCCACGCTGCGGCGCATTTTGGGCATCGGCATCCCCTCGGTGGTGATGCAGTCCATCGGCTCGGTGATGACGTTTGCCATGAATCAGATCCTCATCGCGTTTTCTTCGACCGCGGTGGCCGTGTTCGGGGTGTATTTCAAGCTCCAGAGCTTTATCTTCATGCCCGTGTTTGGTCTGAACAACGGCACGGTGCCGATTGTGGCCTATAATTTCGGCGCGCGCCGGGCGGAGCGCATGATCAAGACGATCCGGTATTCCATCGCCTCGGCCATCGTCATCATGGTGGTGGGCATGCTGATCTTCCAGGCGGTGCCGGACAGGCTGCTGCTGCTGTTTGACGCCTCCGAGGAGATGCTGCGCATCGGCGTGCCGGCATTGAGGCTGATCTCCCTGAGCTTCCCGCTGGCGGGCTTTGGCATCGGCTGCGGCGCCGTGTTCCAGGCGCTTGGATACAGCGTGTATTCCATGATCATCTCCCTGGTGCGCCAGCTGTTTGTGCTGATCCCCTGTGCGTTCCTCATCGGCAGGCTGAGCGGCAATGTGACGGCCGTGTGGTGGGCATTTGTGGTCGCGGAAGGCTTCTCGCTGGTGCTCAGCGCGATCTATCTGCGCAGGGTCAACCGGCATGTCATCCGGACGATCTGAATGGCGATGCCCGGACAATCCGCCTTGCAATCAACCGGCATGATGCCGCAAATCCTGCGGCCCGGCTCCCGAGGCCGAAGCCGCGCATCATAAAAAAAGAACGGGTCTGCTCTCTTCCCTGAAGGAAGAAGGCAGCCCGTTTTTCGATTACACCGGTTCCCGCAGGGAACTCAGGGTTTCATCCAGCCGCTTTTGCCAGAGGGAGAAATCCATGTTCGGCACGTAGAAGGATTCCAGCTCGTCATGCAGCTGCTTGGCCTGGGAGAGCGCCGTGCATGCCCGGTGCAGATGCAGCTTGATGCCGGCACGCCCCTGTTCCAGCGCGCACTCATGGCGCAGCAGCGCACCCGGCGGCACACAGGCGCTGAAGTCAAACGTCTGCTCGGCAGGAAGCAGTTCACTGGTGGTGATGAGCGTATGAAGCGCGGGAATGCCCAGATGCAGCAGGCGGCCGGGCACCACCGGATACCGGTGTTCCTCCACGGCGTGGCCTGCCGCGCGCACCGCCTGGCTCACCTGCCGCAGCACGGGCGTCAGATCCATGGCCCAGTGGCAGAGCAGGCGGATGACGCGGGGCTGCGCATTATCCGCAATCAGGCACAGCTCTCCCTTGGGCGTGACGGCATCGGTGATCACGGGGCGCACGCCGGGGTGATCCGAGGGGGGCGCATCGCTGCTGAGCACGGCCTGGATCAGCGCGCGGGTCATGCGCGCCACGTGAACGGGATCCAGCACGCTTTCAAGAAGCGCGGCGTTGTCCCTGGCCAGCGAGCAGGCCGCAGCCATGCAGGCGCGCGCGCGGCGTGAGCAGGCGGCGTGATCCGCCATGCAGTTTTTGATGTGAGTCAGGCGTGGGCGCATGGCGGCCTCATTCAGGCAATCCCCGAGGTTGATGATGCTGTCGCGCGCGCCGGGGATGATCGGATCCACGATATGAGGGGCCGTGCCGTCCAAAATGAGCAGGCCGGCCTGCGGCACGGCTACGGCATCCAGACTGTCCGGATCTCCCGAACAGAAATAGAGCGTGGAGGCCTCGCCTTCAGCGCAGAGCGCGGCATGCACGCGGCGCATGAAGGTGGATTTGCCGACCCCCGGCCCGCCTTTGAGAATCAGCATGCGGCGAAGCTGCGATTCGGGAATCAGATGATCAAAGCAGGAGATAAATCCATCCGGTCCCATCGCACCGGGAAATAAGGCTCTTGCGGTGTTCAATGACATCCCTCCAAAGCACGGTTTTGCATAGCCATCGCTCCAGCGTATGAGGCGGACGCAGAATTCATGACCGGGCGGAAAGTCGCCGAAAACACAGACTCGGAAAAGGCAAAAGCCCGCTCCGGGAAGGCCGGAGCGGGAAGCAAAGGGGGATGGGAAGGCTGCGTCACTTCCAGAGCACACGGGTTGCCATATCCACATACAGCTCGCGCCAGACATGCCAGCGATGCGCGCCATACGTGTAATAGTTGGTGAATTCGATGCCGTTTTCCGCAAAGGCGATCTGTGTGGGATGCACCTGGGAATAGAACAGCCGGTCGAAGATGCCACAGCCGAAGGCGACGGTCGGCGTCTTGAGCGCATCGCGCGTCAGGTCGAACGTGTCCGGAGACTCGTTCGCGCCGGACATCATGTAGAAGTAGCCAAATTCTTCCGGGCAGCTCATGAGCATGTTGTAGGTGCACATGCCGCCGGCGGACAGGCCCGCAAACGCACGGCGGGAAGGCTCGGTGGCGACGTTGTAATTCGCCTCCAGATAGGGGATCATTTCATCGAGGAAGAAGGGCTGTGCCTGGGAAATCTGCGTGACCCAGGAAGGATTGGCCGAGTCAGAAGCGACGGGCTCTCCCTCCAGTTCCGTGATCAGGGAACCATCCGGATTAACGCCGCTGAAGAGATACTTGCCCTCTCCATCGCGCATGTTGGGGGTGACGACGATCATCGGCTCCACAAGGCCCTCGGCAATGAGGTTATCCGTGATGTTGCCGAGCATGCCCTGGGCGATCCAGTTGCTCTCAAACCCGGCGATGCCATGGCCAAGAATCACATAGGGATAGCCGCCTTCCTTCTCGGGATCATAATCGGCCGGCAGATAGATGCCGAAGGGCAGGTCATACCCCAGCAGATCCGGAGAGGGCACGGCATCATACAGGAAGGTGCCATGCTTTTCATTGGCATCCTGATAAAGCGCGTAGTTGGGGCTCTTTGACTGCTTTTCGGCATCATAGGGCACAAGTACCTGGCTGTAGGCCTCTATACCGGGCTCGCGCTCAGCAGGCGGATTCTGCGGATCCGATTGCAATACGCCGTCGACCCGGAACTGATAGCAGTATGTGCCCGACGCCAGTGGAATGGTGAACATCCAGTATCCGGTCTCCTCGTTGAGCTCCATCGGATCAAACGGACGGGTGGGGAAGACATCATCCGTGTGGATGTAGCATCCATTATACCAGTCGCGCGGATGGATGAGGGCGGACGTTGTCTGGGAGGAATACACGGGTTCAGAATAATACCATTCTCCTGCAATTTCCACTTGGGGAAGATCGGGGCCATAAAAGCGGAATGTCACGTAAAAGCCGGTGGGGGATTCATCCGACTGATAGACGGTTGTCTTTGTCAGCGCGGCAAATTCCTCCTCGGTGAAGTCCGCGTCCGTTGTTTCGCCATCCCATCGGATGTAGGCGTTTTGAT
>DVMG01000093.1 GCA_018715105.1 Candidatus Ventricola intestinavium | reverse complement strand
TCATCTATGACGACGAAACTTACCAGAGCAGCGAGGGCCGCGAGGGCTATGTGGTGGATGTGTACCTGATCACCATGGATGCCAATGGGCTGGAGGTTTCCCGCGAGTGGCAATACCAGGATACGTACAGGGCAAGCGCGCCGGTGATCTACGTGGGTGTCACGCCGAGGGAGACACCTACGCCCGAACCGATTTCCATCGACTGACGGTGAGAGAGGAGAATTCCTGTGAAGGTGAATCTGAATCGCGTTGCTTTGGCCGTATGCGCCGGGTTGCTGGCCGTGGCGCCTCTTCCGGCGCTGGCTGCGGAGACAGCGCCCCTGACGCTGAGCACCTATGAAGGAGCCGCACCCTCTGCCCGGCGGGAGGATGCCGGGCAGATCGAGCCGTTTGGCGACAGACGCGCCTATCTCGGCGTATCGGCCAGCGACAAATGGCTGGCGCAGGCGCGCATCGGCGGGCTGCTGCTGAATCTGCGCCTGTTCACACCGGAGGGAAAGGGCATCAACTTTGAGGAAAAGCTGGGCCCGGCTTCCACGGGGGGCAAGGATATCTGCCTGTATATGCGCCAGAACAACACGGAGGGCGGCATGCTCCTTCAGCTGGATCAGAAGGCTGTGGATGTACTTGAACGGGTGAACATCACGCAGATCGTGGTGGTGGATTATGAATACTACATTCAAAACATCTATCAGGTGGCGGATCTGGCGGCCCTGCGCGAGGCGCTGGCGCTTGCAGAAGCGGAACAGCTGTGCGTCAGCGGGGAGGAAGATCCCGTTTCGGTGGTCAGTGCAGACGGTGTGCGCAGAATCATCAACTGGTGAAAGCGGCGGAGAGCCCCGCTGTGCGGCGCGGCGTCCGGGCGGGCAGAGGCCTGCGGACGCCCGCCGCTTTTTGCACAAGGGCGTTTTGCATGCCGCACGGGGTTTTGGGGCGCCGAAGGCGACATTGTGGCGCCCTCGGCTTGCGGTGAGAACGAAAACATGCTATACTTTTGATGAAAACAGAACGGCATGCTCATCGACGCCGGACAGACGGATGGAAGCAGATGGACAGAGAGGAAGGGATTCTCGTGATCAGAAGAATGTGGGCGCTGATGCTTGTGATGCTGGCGCTTTCCGCTGCCGGCGGACAGGGCCGTGCCATGGCTGAAAACGAAGGCGTTATCGTGCAGTCCGCATGCAACATCGTGCAGTCCGGCGAGTATTACCTGGTATACTGCTATGCCCAGGTGCACAACAACTCCGACCAGATCATCTGTCTGGAGCAGGGCACGTTTGACCTGGTGAACGGGGAGGATTTGCTCGCGACCAGCGAGGTCTCCCAGATTTGGCCGTATTTTCTCAATCCGGGAGAGGACGGATATCTGTTTGACATCGTCTCCTTTGAGCCGGATGAGTATGGAAACCCGGTTGTCCCTTCTGTGACCGGCATCTCCTATGAGATTCAATACATGACGGTGGACACGGCCTATGCCAGCTATGGGCTTGACACAGAGGCCACCCTTGTGACAGACGCTTCCGGCGCAATGAGCGTTGTGTGCCGGGTGACCAACAACACACAGGTGGATGCCTATGATCCGACGGTGGCGTTCGGCCTGTATACGGAAAGCGGATATATGCTCTACGCCGATGGCAGCACGGTTCAGAACGTGGGCATTCCCGCCGGCGGAACCCTTCTGATGCGCTTCAGCGTGGAAGACGCGTTTGTCAGCCAGTGGACCAGCGCGGGCATGATGCCTACCCAGACGCGCGTGACCGCCTCTTTCCGAAACGATCAGGATTGATGGCCTGCAGAAGTCGGAAGATTGAAAGAGAAGGCCGGGAGAGAAGATGCTTCCTCCCCGCGCGTGGATAGAGAGGAAGTTGGCTGTGGAAAAAAAGACGATTCATTCCGGCGCGCCGTTTGTGCTTGCGGGCGCAGGGGTGCTGGCTTTTTCAGCGGGGATCGGCCTGGGGCATCCGGTGACCTATGTGCTGGCCGCCGCGCTGGGCGTGGGCGGCTATGCGCTGGGCAGGCGGCTGTTCCCCGACCGTGTCATCGAGCTGGAGAGCGCGCCCCGCTCCGGCAATGCCGAGGTGGATGCGCTGATCCGGGAGGCGCGCGGCCAGCTCGATGAAATTGCCGCGGTCAACGAGGCAATCGCAGATCCCCGCCTTTCCGCGCAGATGGAGGACATTGAAGCGACATGCCGCCAGATTCTGCTCAGGCTGGAGGAACAGCCGGGTATGCTGGGCCAGCTGCGCACGTTTCTGCGCTACTATCTGCCCGCTACCCTCAAGCTGCTCACAGCGCGCGCCCGGATTGAAGACGAGGTGCGGGCGGGGCGGAGCACGCAGATTGCCGCACGCCTGGCGCAGGCGCTGGGCATGGTGCAGACAGCGTTTCATAAGCAGCTGGATGCGCTCAACGAATTTCGCTTTATCAACCTGGAAAGCGAGATGGATGTGCTCGCCGACATGCTTAAAAGCGACGGATGGACGGATGACACGCCCGATGTGCGGGATGTGCTGGAGAGAGAGGGCGCATCCGAACCACAAAAGGAGGAGGATGACCCGTTTGCGGGGCTGTTCTCCAAAGGAGAGAAGAAGTGATGGGGGAGTTTTCCCAATTTGCCCTCGTTCCCGAACAGGGGGTGACGCCCGAGAAGGGGCAGCTTGATCCGGAGATGCAAAAGCGCATCGAGGAGATGGCCGCCCGGCTGGATGTGCGGGATCCCGCCGCCGTGCAGGGGTTTGGCGCCAGGGCGCAAAAGGAAATGAGCACGTTTTCAAACCTTGCGCTTGAGCAGATGCTGCGGGAGGATGTCAGGCCCCTGGGAGGCGTGATGCAGACGCTGGCGGAGCAGATCCGTTCCTGTTCTTTCGGGGCGGAAGCCAAAGGGTGGATCCGCCGGCTCTTCGGCGGCGCGGCCTCGCTGGCCGAGGTGCGCGCGGCTTACGAGAAGGCCGAACCGAAAATCCATGCCTGTGCGGATGAGATGACCGACAGACGCGTGGCGCTTATGAGGGACAGCGCGCTGCTGGACCGGCTCTATGAGCGCAACGAGGAGCTCTACCGGGAACTATGCTCCCTGATCGTGGTGGGAGAGGAAGCCATCCGCCAGGCCCGGGCGGGCGGGCAGGATGCGCAGACCGTGGCCCGGCTGGAGCGCCGCGTGCAGGATATCCGTGTGACGCAGACGGCCTCCACACAGCTGGCCGCACAGATCCGGCTGGTGCAGCAGAGCGACGAGCAGACATGCGCCAGGCTTCAGGCTGCGCTGGAGGTGACCATTCCGCTCTGGAAGAGCCAGATGGCGGCCGCGCTGGGCCTCGCCCGTGCGACGGATTCCATGCGGATGCAGCGCCAGGTTTCCGCCCAGGCGCGAAAGGGGATCCGCGAAGGGGCCAAAGAGCTTGCCGCGCAGCGAGGCGCGTTTGCCGATGCTGCGGGAAAGAGCGACCGGGAGCTTGCTCAGCAGACGGCGCATGATCTGCTTACGGAGCTTGAGCAGATTGAGCAGTCGCTGAAGGCGCAGGAAAAAGCGCGACAAGGACGCGGCGAAGCCGCCGCACCATAAAAAAGGAAAGAGGTGTTTTCATGCCCGGCATGGCAACACAGCGTGCGCCCCGCCAGGCACCCAGGCAGGATGCGCCCAATCCCCAAAACGGCGCAAAGGCGCAGCAGAAGACCGGTTTCAGAAACCGCCTTTATGATTTACCGCGGGCGGCGGGCATCGTGGGGATGGCTGTCCTGCTGGGGATCTCCCTGTTTATGGGCAACTTCAGGGCGCTTGCCGGGGCCACGCCTACGGCATTTATCCGACAGGGCGATGTGGCCTCGATCCTGGAAGACCGGATGGATGCGGCAGGTAATGTGCTGACGGTAGCCGGCCGCGCGGACGTCGATCCGGCGCTGCTTGACAGTGCGCGCAGCGCGATCACGGATTTGCAGGAAGCGGAGAGTGCGCGCGAAATCAGCCGGGCGGATCAGCGCCTGACCAGCGCGGTGAGCGCGCTGGTGGCGGAAGCATCGGATGCGCTGGAGGGGGAGGATCAAACCATGCTCACCCGTGCGGCGGATGATTTTGCCGAGCAGGGCAGTTTTCTGCGCCAGGAAGCCCGAACTTATAACGAGCAGGCGGAAAAGGCGGAAGAGCTTTATGAATCGCTGCCCACGAAGTTTGTTCTCCCTGAACCGGATGTGTACGAGGGAATCTGAATGAGCATCTTTTCTGGCCTGACGCTCGAGGAGCTTCGGCAGATGGCGGAAGCCTGGAAGGAATCCCCACAGGCACTGGCCGCAGTGGCGATCGTGGGGGTGGCGGCGGTTTTGCTCCTGGGCCTGACAAGCAGCTTGATTGCACGCCATGTACGGAGCTTTTACGCCCATATCCAGGCTGAGGAAGAGGCGGCCCGCCGGGAAGAAGAGATGGAGGGCCGGAAAATGGAGAAAGGAAAGACACCATGAAAAAAATCGCTGCCCTGTTGGGGGCTCTGATTCTGGCGCTCTTTGCGGCGGTGGGGCTGGCCGATGTGCCGGAT